>CAYMHC010000006.1:0-23425 GCA_964390155.1 uncultured Nitrosopumilales archaeon | reverse complement strand
CTTGCATTTTAACTTGTTTTGGTTCCACCCAATAAGCATCCATAGATGTAAAACCCTCCTTCCACGCTCTGCTGTAACTTGCAACGGCTTGAGCCGTCTCATTTATGCTCTTTTCCATCATAGAATCATTCTTCAAGATAAAGAAGGGTGATCCTGGAATGTCTGCATGAAAGACAATGTCATTATTCATCATGTGCTTTCTAATTATGGCTGTGTTTGATGTAGCATCTCTGCCGCCTATTACCAGCAGCCCATCCGATGTTATGAACCAACGATATCTCTCAAACCATGCCCTTTCCCTTTTGACACTAATCTCTTCAGATTCTATCATCTTTCCATGCTCCTCAAGCTTCTCTATCAAAGCTTCTTTGTCCGCCATTAGAGACTCCCTAGCCGATTCTATAGCTCTTGACTTTTTCTCCAAACTCTTCGCTCCATCGTATAACTGTGAGACAAAGGTCATGATCTGGGTTTTCTCATCAACTTCAAAGTTCAAGCCCTTTATAGAAATGAATAATTTATCACCCATCCTTCTTAAATCATCTATCCCTAGATCCGATACTTCATCTGCTAAAGCTTCGATGGTTTGCATGCCGTATGAAAGAATCTTATCTGAAAGCTTCTTTGCGACCGTTCTTAGGGTTTCGGCTTTGGCAAATACGCTTTCTTTTAGCTTTTTTTGTTCCTCTAAAGCGAATTCTATCTCCTTTATTCTTTGATGTAAGGGTTTAAGACCAGTCTCATATCTGCTAGCCTTCATCTCTTCGATAAATAACTCATCTAAAGCTTCAAGATACGATGAACAAATTTTGGCATCTTTTCCCCTATAGGATAAGAATTCGAAAGGCGTAGTATCTGTCGGTCTACCATTCTCGAGAACCAGCCTTGGCTTGGCATCCTTTGCTTCAATAAGGCCGACTATTTCCTTTATCTTCATCAATACTCTTTGAACATCTTCTTCTTCAAGATTCATTCCCATGACCGTCGAATCTATCTCAGCTCTTGCTAGTATTTCTTCCACATACTTCCTTGATAGAGAAAGATTTCTACCCAACCATCTTGAAGCTTCCAGCTTTGAACTTAACAACGGCTTTAATTCATCCAAAGACAAAGAGCTTATGCTCAATCCCTTCAATGGAGGGAATGAGTATTTTATGCCAGGAAACACTTGGCGATGCTTTACCTTCAACCTTTTTGATGCTAATAAGACAAGACCATTCTCATCTGTGAGGATTATGTTCCCTTCTCCGAAGAATTCTCCTATTAGCTTAACGGGTCCCTCAGAAGAACTCAAATCTAGTATCACTATCCTTTCTCCTTCAGGTTGCTCCATGCCCAAAATCTTTGCTCTGACTATTCTCCTCCTTAAGGATGATGCTATTCCTAAGACCTCTTCTCTTTCTATCACATATTTTGTTAGCCATAAGCCCTTTCCCGCCGATACCAACAAACTTTTTTCAGGCTTTTCACTATGATGTAATTTTAGGAGAATAGTATCCTCATCTATCTGGTAAACGTTACTTACATAATATCCTGTAAGGATTTCGTTTAACTCTCCCAATATGCGCTTTATCTCTATGCTCGATAACTCCAAATTCATAATGATATTGTAAAAGGATACGAATATGTCTTTTCAATATGTTTAAATTCCATAAAGGAAACTTCTTCAAGGAGTGATGATCGTGAAGCAGATCGACCAGCTTTTCTGGACTCGTGCCTTTCTGGGGGTGACTACAGGCTTGCTATCAGGCATAATGGGCTTTTTTGATGATGGGGCTTATAGAGGGTTGTTGCTAGCCTTTGTAGCGTATGTTATATCCTACTTTGTAGCCAAGTATATCATAAGATTGGATCTTCCTCCAGAGGAATCTCGCAAGGTATTTACTACTGGCCTAAGCAGCTTCATAGCCCTCTGGCTCTTTGCGTGGATCATTTGCTACACTGCCAGCATTGGTCTCTGATTTCAATTGCTTGAGCAAGAAATTTAGAAAATCTATCCAAAGCCCAAAATATTCTCTATCAAAATCGTCATTCCATACCGGTGATATTTTACTTTTAAAAAATTGGCGCAACTTCTTCAATTGATCAGTATTCGCAACGTTTTGTTCTTTGGACTTGTCGTTCAAGTAGCTTATTATGCCTTCAATGGCGAACTTAATGCCAGGGTTTATGTTCGAACCTTCACAAGTGTCTGATAACTTCAGAAGGTCTTTAGCATCAGAATATCTCTTTTCGAGAATGAGCTGAAAGCATCTTCTTATTTTATCTCTTTTTACTTCGATCATTATCGATTATCCCCTTCGAATCGATCGAAAAGTAAGCCTTTGGCTTAACTATATTTGGCTGAATCAACTCAGCATTCAATCCATAAGGGTCTCTAGACAGGTGAACTCTCACATGAACTCCTTGAGACACAATATTTCCTCCTGTTTCTACTTCACAGCATCTTTGCTCAGCATCAACTCTGGCTCTGACAGTGTTAGTAACTACAACAGCCATATTATCCCTAATGGCCAATGCGCATAAGTCGTGCAGATGCCTAGCCAATCTTGCCTGCCTTTCAATAATCCTTTCTTCGCCTTGATACTCGAAGACGAAATTGTCCGTCAATGTATCAATGACGAGCATTTTGACCTTGAATGGCGCATCTTTCAGCCTTCTTGGTACCTCCATCTGCTCGCTCACGCTTCTTGCCCTTAGGACCATTATCCTCTCAAATAGATCCTCTTTTGATTTGATGATTTTTGAAATCTCCAATATCCTCTCAGGTCTAAAGGTCCCTGAAGAATCCACAAATACAACCCCGTTCTCTTCATTTAGATGCTGTGCATTAACACAAAGTTGGAAGCAGATTTGAGTCTTTCCTGTGTTACTTGCTCCAAAAAAGTCTGTTACTAGCCCCGTACTTACTCCGCCATTCAATAGCTCGCTTATTGATTTTGACCCTAGATCTATCTTTCTACGATCAATCGTTCTTTGAAATGCTTGAGAGCCTTTGCTTGCATTATTCAGGAGCATTATTGATTTTCTTATGATTCCCATTAGATCTTGCTTTTGTGATTCTAATTCCTTTCGGGCACCCATAGGTAGTACTATGACATCCAGTAATGTGTTTAAGCGTGAACCTTTTAGTCTAAGGGCTATCTCCCTAGGAATCCATTCTACCTCATCAACGTCTTGGTCCATGAGCATATTAAAGCCCTTTAAACTCAAGATTGAAGTTTGAAGTAAAGTATTACTTTAATGTTTTCTCTTATCATAAGAATGCAACTGAACATGCAATGCTCAAACTCCTATTTTCGCTGCAAAGATTCATTAGAATACGGATTGAAGTTTTTGTATGGTGATTCTATGCAGATAGTGAAGATTCCACACATGAATAGAATATGATGAGCTAGTCAAAGAAAAATACGTATTTTCTTACAACAAGGATGGTAAAAAGATTCAACGCTTTCAAAAAGACCGTAGAATGTCATGTAGGATACTTGTATGGAAACTTGAAGATGTTGAAAATATCACAAGCTTCAAAAGTGTAAATTGAGTTTAATGAATAATGCGACTAGTTAGAGTCTTCTCCTAGTAGGTTGTTTCAACTTCAGCGCCAAAGTTTTCTGTAAACCTTCAAAGATTTCAACTACTTTTTCTTTTGCCAAGTAATGATCTTCTTCGACGACCCTTACACCGTGCTCGGAAATCGTGACTGGCTCAATCATTATGGGAAGGGACAGGCCAAGTATCTTACCTACTACCCTTACAGTCCTGGGATAGGTCAAATTGTTTCTAAAGCCAAAAAAGAGTGCCCCGGATTCACGGTTGGGTTTTGATTCCAAAGGCACGGTAAGGTCCTTTGAAGAGAAACCCTCCATGAGCTGCTGATAGCTTGCAGCCATGTCATTCGACAAATTCTCTCTTTTTTCCTCCAAGGCCTTTACCCTCTTGACAAGGTCTGATTCATCCTTCCACTGATATCCAGCCAGCTTGGCGAACCTAGAATCTCTCACATCCCTCTTGGGCTTCTGCTTCAACTCCTCTTTAGCCCATGAAAGCTCGGCTTCTACCTGCCTGAGCTTCTCCTCGCCATCTTCAATCCTAAGGGCAATACTCTCTAAGTCAGAAAAATCCATACCCAAAATTCTACCTCAAATCAGCTGAAGTGGTTGACGACGTTGATGAGACTTTGCTTGAATTCCTCCTGCTTCAGCCCCCATCTCTCATACTCGTTCTTATAACCATCCCAAGCCTCCTCTGCCTCTTTGACTATTGACAAGATCTTGCCGCCGATGGCTTTGTTGTTCAGCAGAGCTAAGATGCCCCCTGGCTCTTTTCCTAGACAGGGAATTCTTATGAAGATTATCCTTTTGTCCTCCATAGGAAACCTTTCCTTTATCACTCTCCTTAGGCGCTCTCTATGCTCCTGATCAAACCTGCCTCGGGCTTTGACTAGTACACAGCAGGAGGCCTTTTCCCCGACCATTCGGCTGGGCTCTTCACTCTCAAAGTCAAAGAGCACACCATCCCTAGCTTCTGAAAAGGAGGAGAGTATGCCATTAATCTCAGATTCTTTTGGCACTATTGGAATGAGCCATGGAAATACGAACCTGGGCTTGGAGCTAGCTAACCATGTCCTGTAGTTTGACATATCCCACTCTGTCTCTCTCGTAAAAGAAGCCACAAACATCGACATCACGTGGGCTGATATTAAGTTCATGTTCCTGTAGTCTCTCCATCCTATCTCGAGCTCTTCGGGAAGCTCGTCCACAATTGATGACCGCTTTGAAAGCCCATCGGCAAACCTCTGAGCTAGGCTTCTTGCAGCTTTGTTGTCTATAAGCAAAGGCATATCAGAGTATCTGATTTGATAGTCAAGGTTCATTACGATGCTTATGGACGCTGGACCGAGGATCACAGGGTCCCATCCAAACTCTGGAATCACTCCGAAAGTCGCCACTACCTGGGTTCCGTCTCCTGTACTTTTGATATGCTCCATGAACGCGCTAGCGAAGGCGCCGCCGGTTCCCCCACCCATGGCAAAGGTTACGTTGAAGCCTCGAACAGGCTCGGGCGATAGCTCTTCAAACCTTCTCTGCACATCATACTTGGTCTCGATCTCATTCCTGAACCTAGTCCTTCCTTCTGCCCAATTCCTGGCTGCCCCTCCCATTCCATAAAGAGCGTGCTTGTCCTTCATAGCAAACAAATCAGGATAGGATTGAAGGATAAGGTTTGCAGCTCTCGGGTCAAGGTCTATCAGAAGGGCTCTTGGAACTAGGGGTATTTCACCCTTTTTGAAAGGAATCCCGAACCTAAGCACCGTCCCACCATATCTTCTCAAAACTTGGATCTGTTCTTTTTCACCCCTAAGCGCCGGAGTACGCGGGTCGGCGCCAACATCGATCAAAATCCAACGGTAGGCTTCAGCGCCTATCCCAATTCCACAGTGTCCGAAGCATGAACAGATGACAGGATTTGGTGCTAGTGGAGCCCGCTCTACTGCCATTGCTTAACTAACCCCCATATATTGTCTACTTGCATCATCGGAAGATCAACCTCTTTCAGGCCTATTTCTCTAATCGTCAAGATAGGCTGTTTGAGTATATTCAACTTAATATTTAGCATTCTCATTGGCACATTAGCCACTTCATCGGTTATTGCGTTCATTTGTTTATAAGTGTTTAGTCCGCGTAGAATCATCTCTATGAGAGAACAAGATTCCCAGATGCAATTCCTTTGTCAAAGCCTAATGGTCAACACTCTTGCGGAACTATTCAAGAAGGAGAATTCACATCGATCAGAAAGATTGAAAAGTCTAGGTCCTCATCTAGAATGCGATAGATTTTTATTTCAGGGTTCCTAGAGTGGAAAGACTAGAGCAAGGAGAATCATTCATTGTCTCAATCTATGAAGAAACCTTTAGCAGCACTTCAAAGGGCTATCAATAAACGTGTTGTGGTAAGATTGAAGAGCGATCTAGAATATAAGGGCAAGATGTGTAATATTGATCCGTATATGAATGTCATTCTAATGGATGCAGAGGAGTATAACAAGAATTCTCTATTGGCCAACTACGGAAAAGTGGTCATAAGAGGCAACAACGTGCTCTTTGTGAGAATAGAAGAAGACCTTTGAGCGAGATACGCAATGAAGGAAAGTTCCGTCCACGTTGAGCAAATCAGAAATGTGGCTGTAGCGAATCTTGAAGTGGAGATGGTAGAGCGCAAAGGACAAGGCCATCCGGATAGCCTCATAGACGGAGTGTCCGAATCTGTTTCAAGGGCCTTATGTGAATACTATCTTCAGAATTACGGTGCTATCCTCCACCATAATGTCGACAAGGGCCTTCTCGTGGGTGGTAGGTCTAGCCCAGTGTTCGGTGGAGGAGAAGTTATTGAGCCAATATATGTGACAGTAGCAGGAAGGGCTGCGAGTTATGTGGTGAAGGATGGTAGGATAGAGCCTATACCCGTCGGAAGACTTGCTATATCATCGATAAAGAGATTCTTCAAGTCGAAAATGAGGTTTCTCGACCCGGAGAAGCACATTGTAGTCGATTATAAAATAAAGCAAGGATCGGCGGACCTTATCCATATATTCGAAAAATCTCGTAGTATTCCTCTGTCCAACGATACATCTATAGGAGTAGGTTTCGCACCTTTGAATCCTACAGAGAGGCTTGTTCTAGAAACTGAGAGATTCCTGAATTCCGATAGATTGAAGAAGGAGATTCCTGAGATAGGGGAGGACATAAAGGTCATGGGCTTAAGAAGAGGAAAAGATATCAACCTTACAATCGCTGCAGCCATGATAAGCAAATTGATTCCTGACAAGAGTCACTATATCAGCGTCATAGAGGATGCGAAGAAAAGAGTTGAAGATTTCTCCTCTCAGATTACAGAAATGAACGTAAATTTGAAGATGAATTCTGCAGATGATTATGAGAAAGGCGTATTCTACCTAACAGTCACAGGAACTTCAGCTGAAGCTGGAGATGACGGAAACACTGGAAGGGGCAATAGGCTAAACGGCTTGATCACGCCTATGAGGCAATGTTCCATGGAAGCATCGGCAGGCAAGAACCCAGTAAATCACACTGGTAAGCTCTTTAACATTCTAGCCCAAAGGAGTGCGGACAAGATATACGATGAAGTGAAAGGCATAGAAGAGGTCTATGTGCGTTTACTCAGTTGCATAGGCAATCCCATAGACAAACCACAAATAGCCAGCTTAGCCTTAATATTGGAGGAGGGCGTTTCCCTCTCATCAGTAAAGAAAGACGTTGAATCGATAACAGAAGAGCAAATATCAAAGATTACCGATCTCACGCCAATGATCTTGAGCGGTTCCATTCGGTTGTTTTAATCCTTTATCCTTTGAAAATTTCCAGTCTGTCGCTCCATCCCCTAACATAGAAGGAAGCCAACTCGAGCTTACATTCTACTTTGAACCTCCTTTTGAAGAATTTCAATATATTTAACAGGTCTCTATCGAGGAGTATGGATGCGTTGGGGTGGTTCTTGTCAACATATTGAGGCCAGTCTATTATCCATACCTTCACTCGATCGTAAAGCACGTTGTATTCGCTAAGATCACTATTCACTATTCCCCCAGAAGTGTAAGCTAGCTTGAGATTATCCATTATGTCATGCAATACTTTTACCGGAGAATCTAAGGTCTTAATATCGGAAAGCATGAGTCCATCAATCTTTCTCATTAGCACGGCGTGCCTTTCTTTTGCTATAACTTCTGGCACTGAAACGCCGATAGGATAAAGTTTTTTCAAAGCATCATATTCCTTTTTTGCAACCTGAATATTCACTGTCAACCAACGATGCCCGGCAAGAGTCGAACTGTATTTCCGCTTCTTTCTTATGGCTCTAAAGCTTATTCTCCCTATCCTGTAGAACTTTATTGCGTACTCTTCTCCGAAATCATTTATGGCTTCGATAACATCCGATTCTTTGCCCATGCCTATGGGCTTTCCAAGAGCGCTTATCAGATTCCTTTTGACAAAAGCATTAAGGGCTATGGCATCTAATCCAGCCGAGACCAATGAATAACCTTTCTCACCACTAGTAATGAACTTCATCGCATGAAGTCTATCAACCCTAAACTCGATCTCTTCTTTGCTAAGACCACTCACTTGAACTATCTGATTAGTAGGGATGAATTCATAAGATGAAATCAACTTTTCTAGCGAATAAAGGACCGCCCAGTCTTTTGACTCGAGCTTAGTCAAAGACTTGGCGACTTGCTCCAAAGACGACAATCAGATCCACTTTATCCATCAACTAAGACAATTTCCGAATTGGATTATCACTATTTTATAAATTGTTCTTATTCTATCTAAAAGAATTGAGTTTTTACAAGGCTTCGGATGCTGCATCCTTTTCTATTCTCTTCAATTGGCTCTTGTACATCCCGAATATCTCATTAACACTTGTTGCATCTTCCGGCGATTTGTCATCTCTAATCTTACCTGTGTGCTTAGGGAACCTTAATGCAAGGCCGCTATCTTTGCGGATGGCATCCATACAACACGTATGAGTCGGACTAACGGTTATTTCAGCAGCTATAGTTTCTATAACAATCTGAGGAACAAACCAGACATCCGCCTCCAACTTTGAGTCTACTCGACCATGCCTATGAGGAATCTTGTAGGGCGCAAGTATCTTCGGAAATCTCTCTAAATCTTCGTCGGTGAAACCAGTCCCAATTTTACAAACGGTTCTGAAAGTATCGACCTCCTTATCATAAGCAGCAAGTAGGAATGCGCCATATTTGCCAGCTCTACGACCCCTGCCATAAAATGCACCCACTATAACTAGATCCAGAGTATCCTTTAGCTCGCTTCTGTACTCTCTTTTTAGCTTAATCCAGCTGAACTCCCTTGCACCTGCTCTATAGGTGCTATCAGCATCTTTTATCACCAAACCTTCACAACCATCCGATATAGCTTCTTCCAAAAATTTCTCTATCTCTTTTGGATCATTCGACTTCATACTCTGAACAACTCTGACTCTATCATCCTTTGCTACGATCTTTTCTAGTATCTCTCTTCTCTTTGAATAGGGCTTTTGAGTTAAATCTTCCCTGTTGAAATACAAAATATCAAAGAAGAATAATGAGACGGGATAAGCTCTCATCGCCTCCTCTATTTCATACTTTCGCCTCCTGTGCATGAGCTCCTGAAAAGGCAAGAGTTCTCCCGTATCTAGGTTCATGGCTACACACTCTGCTTCTACTATGGCCTTGTCAGCTCTTAGATTGCTTCTCGAAAGCTTTATGATATCAGGGTAATGGTGAGTTATGTTCTCTAATCTGCGTGAAAATAGAGTTGCTGAATTCCCATCCTTATGGATTTGAATACGCTCACCATCTAACTTGTACTCTGCAATGCATCTTCCTTGAAGCTTTTCCACTATTTCCTGCGCGGTTTCAAGCCTCTCAGCCAGCATTGGTCTTATGGGCTTGCCTAAAGTTATCTTGAATTTCTTTATTCCATCCATACCTTTGGTGGCTACGCTCTTCGCAATGCCTCCTAAATCACTAGACAAATTATAGGCTCTCTCAAGCAAAGGTCTGTTCCCCTTATCATTCGTATAGGCGATGGCTAAGGCATCTAAGACTGTATAATCTGCCACACCTAGCCTAAGTTCGCCTGTCGTGGTCCTGATGATATACTTGGCTTCTTTCAGTGTTGCATTATTAAGCAGACTTGAGATGTACTTTAGCTTAGCATCAATAGACCCCGGTCCACTTGTCTTCGCTATCTTGTCCAAGGTCTCATATACTTTCTCGACCGTTAGACGTTCTTTGAAGAGCGTAGCTTGTGCACGATCCTTCAGAAATTCCTGAGCAACCAAACCTATGTCGCCCATCTTCTTGTAGACCTTATCTATGCTTTCTAGATCTCTGCCGGTTGCAAATCCTATGGCTTTAATGGCAAGCTTTTCCGCAACCCCTATCTCTATTCCCATGAAGTCAGGGTAGAGCTTACCCTGAGTCAGGTACACAACTTTATCGATCAGATTTTTATCAGTCTTCTTAAACAAGTCTACAAGGTAATCTGTAATCTCCAGCCTCTTCGTCGTCTCTTGTATCTTCTCGTATGTGTCCGCCATTGTCGAATACAGCATAGAACCAATAGATTTAGTCGCCAATTTCTATATAAATTGTGGCATCGAAAACTTCAAACTTGTCAAGGTTTTGCTTATCAATCTCAACCCTATGTATGAAGAAATTGATTAGGAAGAAGCGATCACTGAAGCTATCACAACAGAAGTAGAGGAATCATGCTAAGAAGCATTGGAAGAAATCTTCACGGGTGAAGAGAGATTCAGAAGAGCCATGTATATCAAGAATGCATTGAACAAGCATTTGGGCAAAATACTCTTGCTTATCTCTAGAAAGGACGCTTTTTGATTTGTTAGAGACGATTGCAGGAAAGAAGAAAACAAATCTTGGTCCCTTAGCATAGATAACCTGCCTTTCTCATGTATTCTATCGTTTCTTTGAGAATTACATCGTCCAGATTTAGCTGATATTTTGTGATTTTGAAGTGATGCTCTATGACCCACCCTATCTCGATCAGGCTCTTCAGATCTGCTTTCACATCCATTGGTTTGAGTCGAGTCTTTCTCCCAAGAGCGTATTTTGTGACTAGGATTTCAGGTCTTCTAGCAAGTTCTCGTATTATTCTGAGCTTGCCTTTGCTTCCTAATCCTTTTTCCATCTTCTCACGAATCTCTTCTTCATCTTCAGTTCTTATATATGCCAATTCTTATCCTATCCATCAAACTATCAAGGAACCTTTCCAAGGCTTCCGTTGGAACTCCGCTGATTCCTATAGATGTTAGGGACTTTATGTCGACAATATCCCTATCAGCTAAATCTTGAACATATTCTTCGATATCGTCAATGGCTTCAAGTTTATACTCTTCACAGACCACGCCACATATGCCCCTTATGTATCTCAGAGAGACGTAAGGGCTTTTGGCTGTTCTCAAAGCTCTGGCAACAGCAAGAAGAATGATCCTTCCTTTTTCAGGAAGGTTTAGAATATCATCATCAGTGATTGAAGGGTGAGTTGCGCTTATGACTTTTCTTACGTGCTCAAGACTAATTGCTTCTGCTCCTTCATTATAGGCCAAGGTTCCCGAATAAAGAAGCAAATCTAAGGCATATCTAACATCTCCTTTCACTGGAGGCGATGACGTTAGGTCGGAAATATACTCTAGTACATCATCTTTGATAACTCTTGGCTGAAATGCTTCATCGACTCTTGCTACCAGTATATCATATATTTCCTTTGAGCCGTATGAGTTAAACCTTATAGGGAAGGCACCAAGAGTGCTGAGTTCAGCTCGATCGAGTTTCTCATGAAATTTTGTGCTTCTCGCCGTGAAGATTATGCCTAGCACACAAGTTGGCTTGCCGGGCGAGATCTCATTAAGCCTCGTTAGATCGTAGATTATAGGTTCTTTCGAATGCCTAACGAAATAATCTGCTTCATCAAAGGTTATGAGGAGATATCTGTTGGTTCTTTGCAGATGTCTCACAAGCTCTATCAAGAGCTCTTCAGCACTCAAATTTGAAGAGAAGACCTCAGGAACAGCCTCCTGCACTAGATATCTATACAGAATTATTCGACTTGAGCCATGGACTTTGGGGTTGACATATACGTGCTTGAGGTTGATTTTTCTTCTTAGGGCTTCCCTCTGGAATTCTTCTCCGAAGTGCAAAGTAGTAACAGTCTTCCCGCTTCCTACATCGCCGATTATTTGCAGAACTTTAGGGTAAGCTTTGGAAGGATTCTGAAGAGAGTCCCAAAGATAACTCTTGAATGTTCCTATTTGTTCCTCACGGTGAGGTAGCATTTCGGGTATATACCTTGGCGAGAGCCTCTCTTTATCTTTGAAGATTGAGTTACGGGTCAAACATAGTATTTTTCAATTAGGAAATTTATTATCTTTATCTTTAAGCATGATTCAAACTAGTGTCCAGGGCCCTCTACACGTTTGGAAGAGGGCAAAAGAAGGTTCATCAAGAATAGGATGTGAGAGTATCCCGCCCTCTTGGGATTGGACGACCCGGATGTTTGGCAACCCCGCGAATTTCAGGGGCAAATATTTATTTGCCCAAAGAGACAGTTTTTTATTTGGTCCCGTGGAGCCCGCGGTAAGATAGAAGGTGTCCCGTAAGCTCAGCCTGGTAGAGCTTCCGACCCTCATTGAGGGGGAGATGCTGTAGAGGCTTGCTTTGGCAAACCTTGCCAGCCTACTAGGCGCACAGAAACCGGAGCGTCGCAGGTTCAAATCCTGCCCGCGGGACCTAACAGGAGTTAGGATTTGATCGAAACAAAGCATGAAGTTGTACTCACTCATAGAGTTATGCGGTCGATGATCATTCGCTGAAGGCTTTCTGCTCCAGGCGTATCCATACTTCCCGGATTAGCACTTCGTTTTCATCCCAACTGTTAGGGACACCCGTACGGATTTCTTCCCATCTTCAACTTCAAATTCATCATATAGAAGCACGAATTCTTCCCTCATGCTAACTATCTACTCCTTAGATCGGATTCAATTCTCTTACTCTCGACATATTTCCAAAACCAAATTTCCCGCAGTGAATTGTTTATCCTGAATCTTTCAAACAAAGGCTATGGGCGAGCATAAGTCGATTGTTCAGTAGCTTGTCAGGTAGCTGTGAGACTTCTTATCTAAAGCATAGCTAGCCTTTGATAGAATTCTACCCTTCTATCTTGAATTGCATGGTTGAGTTTTGTTATGTTTTTGTTGCGAGCTACAAAAACATCAACCCCAACGACTTTTGCTATTACCTCATCTTCTTCTGCTGACGCCAAAATCCTCATAGATGGGCTCGTGATCTGACTTCTCCCTGTGTAATTGAATCTTTCATTACCTCTAATCTCTGTACCTATGCGATTTGCAGTAATTATGAACAATTTGTTTTCAAGAGACCTGATCAATGTAGCCTTCTGACATAAGCCTGGAAGAACTAGGTTTGAGGGATGGGCTATAACATCGGCACCTTCTAAAGCTAGAATTCTTGCTGATTCTGGGAAGAACCAATCAAAGCATATCATCACTCCTAGCTTGAAGGATTCTAGATCAAAGACTTTGAAGCCAGTATTCCCAATTGAAAACCAAAGTTTCTCCTTGTAGAAAAGATGAACTTTCCTATAAACTCCTATGAGTCGTCCATTGGAAACTACAACTGCAGAATTGAATATCTTGTCATCAAGTCTCTCTGCCAATCCTGCCACTATTGTCTTATTGTCTTCTCTTGAGTGCTCCATCAGCCTCATAGTGGTGTATCCATTTGGAATTTTCTCAGCCAGATCAAAAGCTTCTTTCTTGCTAGCAAAAGCGTAACCCGTGTTAAAGAGCTCGGGGAAGACAATCAAATCTCCTCCTGCTTCTTTTGATAGATTTATTGCCTCCTCGGTATTCTTCTCTTTTTCTCCAAATACAGGGTTTGTCTGCACGAAACCTAGCTTCAATCCATTCATAATTTGATTTTGAAATCTAGTGCTTATTTGCATTCTTGTCTAGATCTCATATTTGAGATAGGGGTCGATCCATTGTGACCAGAATTGAACAGGATTCTTTACAGGAACTGGATTTTCTTCAAATCCATTTACTGGATAGGGATTCTTACCGATGGGTAGGCCAAAGAGCTCATGATTATAGAAAATTGCACCCTCGCCCATCTGATGATCTAAATTACTTATCAAAATGCCTTTTATTACATCACGCCTGCCAATTCTCTCCAAAAGATTGATTAAATATGGAGTATCTCTAGGCCATACAACAGCCCCGTGATACTGCTCATTGCCAAAGTAAATTCTTTCTTCACCATCCTTCACTATTGTTCCAAAAGGGTATGATTCATCATGGTATCTTTGGAGCCACTTGATTCTCCTGTATACCAATAACCTTTTTTCTACCACTTTCCACATAGATTCTAGTTTCTCTTTAGCAATAGAATCTTGGAGGATCGATGCTGCAACTACGGAGGGTGATCCCAAAGTCTCATCCTTCTTGGACAAATCATAAAATAAAACATCATAAAAAAAATTCTTTTTGCCATTCCAAAAGATTGGTAGGTAGTTTACGATTGCCTTTGATAAAGTGTTCTTGATAGATTCGAGCAACTCTGAATCTAAGATACCTTTTTCTATTTTTGTCATTTTAATGACTGCCTCTAGTGCCTTTATCCAAAGGGCGTTTATCTCAGGCAAATAGAACCTTGGCTCGTTGAATATTCTTTTGACTTCCTCAGGATTCTTGGAAATATCGAGCTTCTCGATTTGCCATTCCTTTGGCACTCTTGTTGGCAGATCATTGACCGTAAATCCCTTATGTGATATTGCTCTTTTAGAATCCGTCCAGGAGTGCCAAGGCACGCATGTCAATAGCCCTAAATCTGAGATGACTGGTGGTCCATTTAAAGAATTGAGAGAGGCTTTCTTGTATACTTGAAAAGTTTTCATAAAAAGTCTCAGTATGCTTCTGATCAAGGCCCTTTCTCCTGTCGATTTTGTGTACTCCCAAGACATAATGAAGAAGAGTAGTGTTGGATCTATAGCGGAATAGTATTCTCCCAATGGCAACAAACGATCTTTCCTAACATCATAATCTGAAAAAAACATAGGAAGATAGTTGTGAACTCTTCCTGTATCATCATCGAAGAACTCTATTCCCAGTAGTATAGAGTCTCTCAGGATTTCCAGCCTCTTGTCCAATATTCCTAATGTTTCCAGATTTTGATGCAGATTTGTATAAATATCACGCATCCAAGGAGACCTGAACCACCATCCTCCAGCCTCCGGTACCACAAACTTTCTCCCATCAGGAAGTATAATCTTCATGCCAAATCTTGTGAAAGCGTCAATTCTCGCAAGGATCGAGTTGTAAACTTGCAGATCGGACTTTCCTTTCTTTATTACATTTCCCAAAAAAGATATTCTACTATTTTCAATCTCTAACCTATCCTCAAATCCTTGCAAAGAATTCGTACTTATGGGTTCGTCCTCCATCGTAGGAATAACATGGAATTTAACGCTCGTACTATCCCTGGGAAGAATAGCATGGAACAAGGCTGGGACGAAAAGTTCTTTTCTCTGACCGGAAAAAACTATACCTTGAGGAGTCTGAGTTCTAGAACCGTCTCCAAGCTTGTAGAACCAATTCAGGTAAGCCTTGCCTTCTTCGATTCTAGCATTCCTATTGGGAGTGAAGACAACAAGTAAACGTCTTTCCTTCTCAGCACGAACCGTCAAATTCTGTTCTTGCTTCATGATTCTTATGGCGTGTTTCTCAGGCTCGCTTTCAGAAAATACGTGGCGAATATCGAGAAAAGGCGCCACTAATAGTTCGAGATTATCTTCAAGAGAATCTATCTTGAAATCAAGGTTTAGGCATGCACTCTCGTCTTCGCTAAGCCAGTATGAGGTTTTCAAAGAACCTTGATGCTCATTTTCACAATCTATATCATAGAGATATTCTAGGAGCCATGTAGACGCGGATACCTTCTTGGGACGGAGTTCTAGTGCGGTTCCTTCCCTAATGATTCCGAATGCAAAGCAATCGAGAAACTTCCAACTCTCTCCCTTTGTCAAAGCCAATAGACCTTCGTACGGATAATCCCTGTTGGGGGCAGTCAGGTGCAGATGTTTGGATTGAAAGGAAAAATCGACAGGCACCGAATATGCTGAAAGAGAGAACTCTGCTAGCGTATTCCGCAAAACAAAACGATTGGTTCTTGCAAAGCCCCAGTCTGAATTCTCTTTGGGTTCATAGTCGAAGGTGAGGTTATGCGGTGTTGTCAATCGATCAATTCTGTAGGAATGTGTATTTATCTATATATCATTTAATCATCATATTTGGGATAATTCTTATATTGGATAGATTCCCATTCATACGAGTGATTATTTGTGCATCCAAAGCCTAAGCTCAAACTTGGTGATTTTTTTAAGCCTATTTACAGCAAAGGACCAGATGGAATATCATTCTTCAAGATGTTCATAAATGGGAAATGGATTGATTCCACTTCAAATAAAGTAATAGATGTAGACACACCGATAGATGGGAGTGTAATTGCAAGGGTATCAAACGCTGGTAAAGAAGACGTCGATATGGCGATAGATGTTGCCTATGAAAGCAGGCAGAAGATAAGGGATGTACCGGGTATAGAGCGCATAGAAATCTTTGAAAAAGCTAGCCAACTTCTTTCAGAACATAAGGACGATTTGGTCGGAACTTTAATGCTGGAAGCTGGAAAACCAAAGAGGGATGCCGAAGGCGAAGTGAGAGCTACTGTCGATAGGCTTAAGTTGACAATGGAAGAAGCTAGGAAGATATTTGGCGAATATATTCCTGGAGACTGGTCTGATGATACGACCGGGAAGATAGCCTTAGTTATTCGTGAGCCTGTGGGGGTTGTAGTTGCCATATCTCCTTTTAACTATCCTCTTTACATAGCATCAGCAAAGATAATCCCAGCTCTTCTAGCAGGCAACACAGTTGTGGCAAAGCAATCGAGCGAGAATCCTTTGTCCCTACTGCTCTTTGCTAGAGTGTTGGAGAAGGCTGGAATACCTTCTGGGACCCTAAACATAGTCACGGGTAGCGGTGAAATGGGGAACTATCTTGTGGAAAATGAGAAAGTTTCCATGATCAACTTCACTGGCAGCACAGAGGTCGGAAAGCAGATCGCTAAGTTGGCAGGTTATAAGAAACTGCATCTTGAGCTAGGAGGTAAAGGTATGGCCATAGTCCTTGATGATGCCGATCTGGAACTTGCAGCGAAAAAATGCGTTGAAGGCTCCATGAAGAATGCTGGGCAGAGATGCGATGCTATAAGTGCAGTGTTAGTGGTTGACAGTGTTTCGGAAAAGTTTGTAGAAAAAGTAATGAATGAAGCAAAAAATTGGAAGCATGGAGACCCCAGAGACCCTTCTGTAAAGATTGGACCGGTTGCAAACATTAGAGCGGCTGAAAGAATCCAGGGATTGGTCGATGATGCAGAGGCAAAAGGAGCTAAGTTACTTATGGGCGGAAATCACAAAGACTGTTATTTTGAACCCTCGGTACTATACGATGTGCCATTGAATTCTAGGATTGCGTGGGAAGAGACCTTTGGTCCGGTAATTACTATAATAAAGATAAAGAATGAAGATGAAGCGATAGAGATAGGAAAGAAATCAAGGTATGGTTTGGATTCTTGCATATTTACGAATGATTTCTATAGGATGTGGAAGATATCGAAGAGGCTTGATACAGGAGAGGTCACGATCAACGACCTTCCCAGGCATGGTGTTGGCTATTTCCCCTTCGGTGGGTCAAAAGAATCCGGAATAGGTCGGGAGGGAATAGGATACAGCATAGATGAAATGACCCGTCTTAAGACTATAATCTTTGATCTAGAACCCGCCAAACTCGGCAAGATCAGAAGAGTTTATAGTGCTTGATTCACTTAGGGACCCAGACAGGAGACATTTTCCATTTGCGCTTCTTGCCCGACATCCTCTTTTGTCTCTCTATGAGCCTCTCCTCTAATCCTTCTTCTTTTACCTCTAAGGTTTTGGCGCACACGGCTTCGTCTATCCTTAGAATCATACAAGCTGCTTCAACCGCAGATTTTATCATCTGTTGCTTGACTCTAAGGGGTTCCAAAACGCTAAGCTCTCTCATATCTTCTATTTTGCCCGAGAAGACATTCACTCCAAACCATGGATTATCCCATTTTTCATGCATAGCCCTAAGCTCGGCTAAGACGTCTATGGGATCAAGTCCAGCGTTTTCAGTCAAAGCCACAGGTATAACTTCGAGAGCCTCTGCAAAAGCTTCTACGGCCAATTGCTCTCTTCCAAGTATACTGGTGGCATAACTTCTAATACGCTTTGATAATTCAGCTTCAACCGATCCTCCTCCAGCCACTATCTTACCATCCTCTAAGACATTCCTCACAGTACAAAGAGCATCATGAATTGACCTTTTGGCTTCGTCCACCACGTGCTTCTCACCACCCCTTAATACTATAGTAAGAGCATGGGGATCTTTGCAATCGCGAACATAGATGAGTTTTCTCTCTCCTACCTTAACCTCTTCGACTATTCCTGCTTCGCCTATGGCATCGGGTCCAATATCCTCCATGTGAGATATTATGCGAGCCCCCGTAGCTTTGGCAATTCTTTCCATGTCCTTTTCTTTTACACGCTTCATAGCCATTATGCCCTTTCTCACAAGATAATGAATGGCTATATCATCCAGGGCCTTTTCGCAGAAGAGAACGTTGGCGCCTGCGTCGGATATCTTCTCTACCATGTCTTTGAGTACTTCTTTCTCTCCATCTATGAAAAGTTTCATTTGCTCTGGCTTTTCAATCTTCATCTCACGGACAAACATGACAGCACCTCTATCAAGATCCAAAGCATTCGTTACCAAGATTATCTTAGCGTTTTCAACCCTAGTTGGCATGCGAGAAGACTGTGATTCTATCTCTTGATAGTACTCACGTTCTACAACAATCCCCTTGACCAATTCGCTTTCTTTCAAACTCTGGCCGTGTTTCTTGAATATCTTGACATTATCTACGTCGGCCTTTATCTTTCCATCCCTTTCCTCAGCTATCTGCTTCACAGCTTTTACCGCTAAATCTGCCAAATGCTCTCTCGCCGTAGCTACGTTTTTGCTTCCCATAGAAGTAACAGCTATCTTTTTCAGCATTTCATCATCCGTTTTGTCTACCTCTATCGCCACATCGTTCAATATTTCTAAGGCCTTCTCAAACGCCTTCTTGTATCCACGGATCAATATACTGGGATGAATCTTCCTCTTTAAGAGCTTCTGAGCCCTATTTAATAGCTCTCCTGCCAAAATTACAGCGCTCGTAGTTCCATCCCCGACTTCACTATCTTGAGATTTCGCAACTTCCACGAGTATCTTGGCCACGGGGTGCTGAACATCTACATTTTTCAATATTTCAGCGCCATCGTTGGTTACAACTGTAATCACGTTCTTTGTTAGACTTTCTTCCCCTGAAGTGGTTATAAGCATCTTATCCATGCCACACGGACCTAGTGTTGCGCGAACGTACCCTGATATTATCAAGGCTGCATTAATGTTATTCATCTGAGTTGCTCTTGCCCTTGTTGTACCTTCTTTCAGAATTGAATTCGTAATTTGTGTCATGTCCTTCACCCAATCATATCAATGAAGCGAATGCTAAACTCCATCATTGGATTTATGTGAGAATTATTTAAGTCTATTGTGAAATGATTACCAAAATTATGCGACGAAGCGGAATTCCAGAGATCGGTATCGACAATAGTCAAAAATGGAGAAGTCAGGAATTAGATAGATGATTTCAACTTTAAAGTCCCTTCTGAAACTGGTGATGGTTCTTATGAAGTTTTTAATTCAGATAATGGTTTTGCTTGTTCATGCCCAGATTTCATATTTGGGGGGCTAGTAGCCAGTATGAGATCCTTTTACGCTGCTTCCACAGGGTTGGAGAATGCTAGTGGCCTATTTCTGAGGCGGTAATCTTATTTACCAGAGAGTCAAAGACGCAAATCGTGAGGATAGGATTCTTCGTTTGGGAGTATCCTCCAGTTCTGGTTGGAGGGCTTGGTACCTATGCTACATATATCACAAGAAAACTTGTGGAAATCGGCCATGACGTTACGGTCTTTACGCTTAACTTAGGAAACCTCCCCACAAGGGAAGTCATCAAAGGCGTCGAGGTGCATAGACCATTAGTAGCAGATGCTACCAACATCTTTCCCTTACTCGTTACAGACGACCTCAGAAGATGGGGAAGGAATATCAAGTTCTTCAACGATGTATTTATGTACAACATTTTATCGGCAACGAAGTTCACAAATGAGTTGGTTAGAAAGGATAACTGTCAATATGATCTGATCTGCGTCCATGATTGGCTGAGCAGCATCTCAGGCTTGGTAATCAAGAATGAATTGAAGACACCCTTGGTCTTCCATGTTCACTCAACAGAATGGGGCCGAAGTGGGAACATGGGGTCTGAGGTAGTTGGCCACTTAGAGAATATGACTGCTCGAATGGCTGATAGGGTAATAACGGTCAGCAATACGATGAGAGATGATCTCATACGTCATGGTTGGCAAGGGACTAATATCAACGTAGTTTGGAACGGTGTTGACCCTGAAATTTATGATCCAAGGGAAGTTCATCACGGAGAGGTTCAGGAGATAAGAGACAAGTACAAAGTCGGGGGAGATGATCAGATGATTCTTTATGTAGGAAGGCTGACATGGATAAAAGGCGTAAGAAACTTGGTCCAAGCCATGCCTACAATCCTCAAAGATTTTCCCAAAACCAAACTAGTGATACTTGGTAGGGGTGAAGAGGAGATTAACCTCGTAGACTTGGTCGATCGTTTGCAGATAAGAGATCATGTTATTTTTAGGTTCGAATTTGTTTCGGAAGAGGAACGTATTCTACATTATGCAGCATCAGACGTATGCGTCTTCCCTTCTCTTTATGAGCCCTTCGGGATAGTCAGCCTTGAAGCTATGGCCATGGAGAAGCCGGTAGTCGTTGGAGCAAGAGGGGTGGTAGGTTTTGCTGAGCAGATTATACCATCAGGCCCGGATCAGAACGGAATTCATGTGAACGGTTGTGATGCTGCTGATATTGCTTGGGGCTTAAAAGAAGCTCTGAAAGACAGAGAATTAGCTAAGGGATGGGGAGAGAATGGAAGGAAGAGAGTCCTAAAATACTTTACATGGGACAAAGCAGCAGAACAGACCTTAAAGATATACCATGATCTATTAGAGAGAAGATAGGCCTCAAGATGGATTGCTTACAACAGGGGAATAGTTTTCTTGATCACTTCAACGCTTCTCAAGAAGGTTTCTCTCTCGTCCTGATCGAGATCAAACTCTATCACTCTCTCAACTCCATCTTTTCCAATTATTGCTGGAACGCCTATGCAAACATCGTAGGACCCATATTCTCCATTTAGATAATAAGAAACTAGATGGATCTTTTTCTTGTCTTCGATTACAGATTCGATGACGGATGATGTTGAAGCTGCCACGCCAAAAATTGTTGCTCCCTTGAGAGATATTACATCGGATCCTGACTTCTTTGTCCTCTCGATTGTGCTAGCTATCTGAGACTCATCCAGCGTTTTTTTGATAGGTATCCCATTGACCTTTGATTGGCTTTTCAAAACTACCATAGAGTCACCATGCTCTCCAATGACAAATGCATTGATGGATGAGCTGGGAACTTCTAGAGTCGATGATAAATGATACTTGAGTCTAGCAGCATCTAATTCGCTTCCAACTCCAAACACATTATTTCGGTCGAACCCTGTCGTTTTGATGGCAAGATATGTCATCAAATCTAGCGGATTTGTTACCACAACTGCCTTTGATCTTGGTGCATAATCCAAAATCTTCTTTGATACTTGTTTTACTATTTCCTTGTTCTTTTGAAGTAGGTCAAGCCTACTCATCCCAGGAATCCTTGGAAAACCAGCGGATATTACAACTATATCGGAACCCTTTAAGTCACTGTAATCGTTAGAGCCTTCAATCTTAACGTCAATGTTGAGCTCAGAAGCCATGTGACCAAGATCCAAAGCGTTTCCTTGTGGCAATCCTTCGACTATATCTATCAGCGTCAAATCGTCCAGTCCTTTGAAGACAATATGCTCGGCTATGGCGCTACCAACCTTACCAAGACCGACTATGCTTATCAAACTTACACCGAGTCTTGCCTTCTATTTGGCTATATAATAATGCTTAGTAATTCAAATTCCACCTACCAATGTCCTCCAAACTTATGAGAGCGGGGGTTCTAGGCTCTCACACCATATTTTTACCCCCAGATACTTTTCACATTGTTTCTATTTGACCTGCTCTTACCTTCCTTTCGTGCCGGCCTTCATGCTTGATTTGATTAGACTAGCAAATAGAATTGCCCAGCTGGACGCATAAAATGTGGGATGTAGTTATCCACAATTTGCTAATCTTATCAAAAAATGCAAGAATAGGTCCCCATGCCTGTGGCGAAGACCTTGACCTTAGCTCTACCGAACTCACGGTATTCCACACTTTTATGGTCTGTACAGACTATTATGTTTCTAATCAATATCCTGAGTCTATTGCCTCCTTGAGCAATGACCGGGATGATTACTAGCCTATAAACCTCGGTTGAACTTTGTGTCGTGGCATTCAACTCTCTGGCGAACATGCAAACCTTGTCATTATTTGATGAATGCATCATTGGGTGATGGGGAAAGACTTAATCGACCCCCTTGAACCTGTTGATTCAGAGAAGTATAGGGGCCAAGGAGGTGTGCATGCGTCTTAAAGCAGAGGACAGCGCGCTGTCCGAATTGTGGTCTACGGACAGTAGCGGTTACAGCAACCAAGGCGGTGCCGGGCAAACACTACCTTTGCGGCCGATGCGGGCACGAATGGCAGGATAGGACGGTGAGGAGATACCGTCAAAGAAAGACTCTGACTAAGATGCTACTTGGGAGGGTCTTAGAGCGGAAGAGTCAGTTGAACCCACGTGATCGTTTATTCATTGAAAAAATGCATGAACAGGGCAAGTCCAGCCTGGAGTATCATGGTAGACTCATCAGAATCGCCCGCAAGGTTGGAATAGATATCAGAGAGCAGGAATGAGTCGCTCCGAGTAATGCACGTTTCACGCATTTAGGTCATAGAATCAAGGACAAAGAGACAGATGCGATAATCTGGAAAGAGCAATTGTCCTGACCTCGTCCAGACCGGTAAAATCTTTTTATTAGATTAAGTTATTCTACATGGAGAAGGGTGAAGAGAGCATCCTGCTGATCTATGCCTAAGTTGAAGATAGCGACATCTTCTATTATTTGGAAGGTTGTTGACTTAGTAAGGGTTTGCGAGCCGAAGTTCTTGAGCGATGCGGGTCATTGCCCAGTTGGCTCAAGGCTCTAGATGAGAGGTTCCTATTTTCCCATAGAGTTTTTGATATTTCAAAGCTCCAACTCTCAAGGACGAGCAAGCTCCATGCGATCTTATTGATCACCTCATCATAATTCTCAGAATTCAAGCTTCGCTTGAGCGTTCCATACATGCAATTCTCTATTTTCTGTATTAGTATTCTAACGAGTGAAACCAAACTTTGTACCTTTTTGTTATCGCCGATTCCTGCATCCCTGAGTAGCCTATTGGTATCTTCTATGACTTTTGATAGTTCTTTATTGACATTTCTCAGTCTACCTGGCAAAACATAGTATTTTATCTTCTTGTCTAATTCGTCTCTCCAATCGATCTTTAGGACACCTAACATGTGGAGTTCCTTTAATGTCGTTGCGAGCTTCTTCTCACTCATATCCAATTCCTTAAGGTTTCTCTTGAAGT
>CAYMHC010000005.1:0-24852 GCA_964390155.1 uncultured Nitrosopumilales archaeon | reverse complement strand
TAATTGCCTGAGGTTTGTAGTTTGTTGCATAGGCTATAGCATCAGCAAGAATCAAACGCCCCTCAGCATCTGTGCTTACAACCTCGGATGTCTTTCCTCCATAGTGCCTCAACACATCCCCGGGCTTATATGCGCTACCACTGGGTAGATTCTCTGTAGCTGGAACAATTCCAATAACGTTAGCAGATAGCTTTAGCTCGGCTATGGCTTGCATCGTAGCTATGACAGCAGCACCTCCGGATTTGTCGTACTTCTGCTCCTCCATTCTCTCACTCGGCTTTATCGAGATTCCTCCGCTATCGAAGGTAACAGCTTTCCCCACCAACACTATAGGTGAAGATCCTCCATGCCCTTTGTATTTCATGATTATCATCTTTGGAGGTTGCTGACTTCCACTAGAAACAGCCCACAATCCACCCATCCCAAGTTTCCTCATATCAGAACGCTCCAAGACTTCGCATTCCATTGAGTATCTCTCAGCTATGCTTTTTGCGACCTCAGCTAGAGCTTGGGGAGTCATATCATTACTGGGAGCGTTAGAAAGGTCTCGGGCCAGTTTAATAGCGTTGCATATGACTCTAGCCAGAGCTAAACCTTTCTGAGCAAGGTCGATACTACCATCCTTCTGAACGAAGATAGTCAATCCCTTCAACTCTCCTGGCATTTTCTCGATTTCGGTCTTGAATCGATTGAATGTATACAGCGCAAGCTCGGTGCCTTCCACCAAGGCTTGAACGGAGGTTTCTATGGGAAGACCAGATTCCTCTCCGTGTAGCAATGTTGCATATGAAGGCAAGGATAGATCCCTTACTTGAAGAGCGACTTTACCAGAAGCGCTTCGTACTGTCTCGAGGCTGAACTCCTCCCTCTTACCCAGACCGACAAGTAAGAGACGTTTAGACTCTATTCTGTTGTAAGTGTAAAGCAGAAGGGTTTGATTTGGCTTGCCGTTAAAATCACCAGCCTTTATGACATCCGAGATTCTACCACCTAATAGGTCGTCAATATACCCTATTACTCCTGTTAATTCTTTTTCCCCTTCAAAGAGACCTAATGATAATAGCTCCGTAATCTTCTCCTCAATTCTTCCAGACTCAACGACGATTTCCATACTACACCACAGAGGATAGAGTCATGAGATCATAAATGCTTATTGCAGCTAAAGAGATTTCTAGGCAAAGTCATTGTTCATCATCACCCTAATTTCATTCGATGCTTTTGCTCCTTTGAACGGTAGGTAGTGACGGAATATACGCGGTAGGAACTACTTATTCCTTTGGCGCTGGGATTTATATGCATTCTTAGTTAAATATGATTTTGATGGTAACCTATCATGGAACAAAACTTGGGGAGGGAATGAAATTGATGAAGGAAATGGAGTATCAATAAGTAATAACGGAGTATACATGGTGGGAGGAACTTCATCTTCCGGCGCGATCTAGATCGGTTTGATGCCTTGATAATCAAATACGGATATTTTGAAAGACATTGGCCCTTCTCTTTTAATATTATTCTTGATAGCAGGTTTTACCTTTGGCACTGTACTTATTTTTTTGTGGTCAGACCGAGTAAGAAGGAAATAAAAACAATGGACAAGAATTAAAGTATTGCATAACCCTTAATTCTCACCGTTGATTATATCTTCATATGGATGGAGAGTTATCCATAACTTTGAAGTACTTTGCTACGATTAGAGAGATTACTGGAAAGAAGGAAGAATTATTATCGCTAGAAAAAGGCCATAGTGTCATGGATTTGTTGACCAAATTGGCTGAAATCTACGGCGAGAAAATGTCTCAATTCATATTTGATGGAAAAAGAGAGCCACGAGAAAATCTGACCTTTTTGATAAACGGTCAAGCCATTAGAAGTGAGAGTCTAGATGAAAGGAAGCTGAAAGATGGAGATATTTTTGTAATTCTTCCTCCCATAAGTGGGGGATAATTCATTTTTTATGCATTGATAGTACTTCATGAGCCCATTTCCTTCCATTCTCGGTAGGTGTTGTAGTCCACATACTCTTTATGGGGGCTTTCGATCTGTTGCTTTATGGGGATCGACCTTTCTCTTTTGTTTTCGATTTCTTTTGTGACCGTGAATATGTAGGATTCGCTGCCAGCGCCAGATCCATAGCTTGTCATCAGTATTCGGTCTCCCGGATCAGCTATATCGAGAACAGCTGCTAAAGCAGTAGGGCTTGAACCAGAGTAGAGGTTTCCCACATATCTGACTACTAACCCGGGTTCGATCTGATCTTTCTGGAAGCCCGCTTCTTGGGCCGCAAGGTAGGGATACTTGGCATTTGGTGAATGGCAAACCGCAAAACGGATATCTTTTGGAGTGAGACCACTTACCTTTAGGGCAGTTCTCATAGCTGTTACAACATGTTTAAAGTAAGCGGGTTCTCCCGTAAACCTCCCACCATGCTTTGGGTACTTTTGGCCATCTCGTCGGTAAAAATCCGAGGTGTCTGAAGTATATGGCACGTAGTAATCTAGGGTTGCTATGACGTCTTTTTTTCCGAAAAGGAAAGCAGCAGCACCGGCTCCAACAGTAAAGTCCAATGGATCATTCCTTTCTGCTTGAGAGTTATCTGACCCAATAACCATGACGTATTCCCCGTCAAAAGTAGGGTAAGCCACTAGGGCTGCAGCATCGACAAAAAGGTCTGTGGCTGCCTTACATGCAAACTGTGAATCTGTACCGCCACTGAAGAAACCACCTTCATACTCTTCGCCAAGCTTCAAGGCTTGACAAACCGTAGACATAGAAGGTTTAACAGCATAAGGCGTAGATTCTGAGCCTACAAAACATTTCTTCACGTGTCTATTGTCGATACCAGCGTGGATGAGTGCCCTCTTTCCAGCCTCCACTGCAAAGGTGGTTGCATCTTCGTCTACGAAGGGAACAGTCCTCTCCTTAACTCCTAGGCCAGACTCATCTTCACTCTTTATTCTAAATCTTGGCAGGTAAAGTCCGTAACCCACAATCCCAGGGCTTTCGCTTATACTTGAATGTTCCATCTTTACATACTTCTGATATGGGTAGTAATCGTCTTCAAAACTGAAGTTGAGGCTTGAATAGTAAATCAGACCTTGGGAACCATCCGAGTAAAGGCGTCTGAATCTAGGCAAGACGCCCTTTCCTATAAATCGAGTAAGGTCCAACTCTTCCTCTGGTGGAACATAATCAGTAATTCTTCCTGGAATCCTAATATTTCCGTCGTCAAAGGAAACCAAGGCAGACATAAAAGAACCGATATGGAGAAACTTATTGGTGGGTTTACGCACGACACTCCCGCTAAAAAGAATACCTTTACTATAGAAATAGTCCACAGAATTCATTCGGCTCCTTCTACCTTCGTTATTGCAGAAGAATTTAGGTGGAAAATAGGTTCTGCCACAATCGACACATACTGAGGCGTGAATCCTGTAATCGATAAGGATTTTTCTCCTTGTAATAGGCTCACTCATGAATATCCCTCGCTAAGATGTGAACAGTCGCTATCCCACCTGTTCCTCCAATGTTATGGCAAAGGGCTAGTCTCAAGTCCTTCTCTACTTGATGCCCATCTGCTTCCCCTCTTAGCTGATTAAAACACTCATGAATTTGTCTTACTCCTGTAGCGCCTACCGGGTGGCCATCAGCCTTAAGACCCCCGCCTGAATTCACAACAAGTTCTTTACCGTCCTTAACGTAGGGAATATGTTTTGAACCTTTAAAGGATTCGTAACTCTCATAGATACCTTTCCAAGCTTTGCCTCTCTCATAGAAACCCGAATCCTCCAGGAACATGGCTTCTTCAATGGTAAAGCAATCATGAACTTCAGCAATCTGAAGATCTTCTATGGATTTGCCAACCTCCTTTAGAGCTTTACCTACTGCAAGCCTTGTTGCCCTAATCCCAGTCATACTCTCTCTGGTGTAAAGGGAAATATCATCTGTAGCTTGTTGACTTCCAACTACGTAAATTGGTGTATCGGTGTATTTCTTTGCCAGCTCAGGCTTAGTCAAAATCACAGCAGCCGCACCATCAGAAACAGGTGAGCAATGAAGAAGCCTAATAGGATCTGCTATAAGTGGAGATTTGAGGACATCCTGCAATGTGAAATCTCGCCTGAATTGAGCATATCTATTGTTAACAGCGTGATGATGATTCTTACATGCAATCTGTGCTAAGGATTCTACGCATCGTTGATCTCCATAACCATACTCGTGGATGTACCTTGCCATCATGGTTGCATATAAACCAGCGAAGGTGAAGCCCGCATCGAACTCATAAGGGTCAGCAGCGAACATGAGATCGTCCATAATCTTGCTGGACCGATCTGTCATTTTCTCAAAACCACCTACGAGGAGTACATCGTACGTGCCCGATTTTATGGCGATGCAAGAGTTGTAAAAGGCAGAGCCCCCGGAGGCACAAGCAGCCTCTGTAGTATTCATAGGAATGTTGACGCCTAATTCGCGGGACATATAGCCAGAAACCAAGCCAAGCTTGTTGGTTGTCTGATAGAGGAAACTACCGAAGTAGCAAGCTTGAATGTCCTTTCTCCCCAGCCCAAAGTCCACAGATTCCACCGCATTAACCCCCGCTTCCATCATCAACTTCTCCGGATCTTTATACCACTGCTCTCCAAAGGTAGTTCTGCCAGCACCAACAATAGCAGCGTGAGCCTTGATCTCATTACTCCCTTGAACATTCATACTTGAACATGATCAACTATTACTTTTTAAGATTTTCTAAAAGTTTCGTCAATTGTTGTAATTTTTAAAGTACGAGATGTGAGTCTAACTTTACCCCCATTTTTCTTTCAATAATTCATTCCATCATTACAATTTCACCATGGCTCGGACATATGAACTTACATTTTAGATCAATTACACGCTTCAAGCTTTCCCTCAGTTTCTGCCAATTCTCAGCCCAAGGAAGTTCTCTAAGCTTGCCTCCTTTACCTCTTGCCAAATCACCTATGAAGACCGCCCTCTTATCTTTGAGATATATAGAAGCCGAGCCTTCCGTGTGGCCTGGAGTGTGAATGACTATTGCTGGGAAACCTAATGGCTCCAAGTCCATGCCATCCTCAAGCAGAAAGTCTGGATGAAAATTTTTCATAGGATGGAGGAAGAATCTGAAAAGAACCCTTGCCTTAAGAATCTTACCCCCTATATCTCTGGCATCAGGTATTCTAACCCTTTTTTCTCCAGTGATGTAAGGCATATCTAGAGAATGTATACCTACCTTCGCTCCAGTGACTTTTTTCAAAGCGGTAACATTACCAACATGATCCGTGTGTCCATGAGTCAACAAGACCAGTTTTAGATAAGATGGTTTCTCTCCCACACTGTTAATGGTGTTCAGGATGGTTCTCTCGTTTCCACGAATACCAGTATCGATCAAAGCTAGGCCTTCATTCCCCTCTACTAAATAGCACATGGTAAGGCCAATTCTTATGAGATATACTCCGTTGCATATGACGCTCAACTCATCCCTCCTATTTCATAAGATATCTGGGGCAAAAACCCAATGTGAGTCCAAGAACCAAAGCCAGCATTATTATGTCCATGTCTATTCCTCAGATCATAATTTGACTAAAATATATTTATCGCAAACAAAATCAATAAGATTATAACATACTTTATACAAGACATTATCAGAGAAATGTCTACTGAACCCAGAATAGTCAAAAACCATCCCTGTTTTGATGCTAAAGCACATATTAACACTGCCAGAGTTCATCTTCCCGTCGCTCCGAAGTGTAATATACAGTGCAATTACTGCTATAGACTGATAGACCCTCTAGAAGTCAGACCAGGCCTTAGTTCAAGGATACTTTCGCCGAAGGAAGCTTTGGACTATTTAGGTATAATTGTCAACGAATTTAAAGAACTCAAGGTTGTTGGCATAGCTGGCCCAGGTGAGCCTTTATTCAATAGAGAGACTTTCGAAACAATTAGGCTTGTTCATGAGGAATATCCAGACTTGTTTCTATGCATAGCTACAAATGGTCTATTATTGCCGGATAAAGTAGATGAACTAGATAGCATAGGCGTCAAGTTTCTCACAGTGACTATAAACGCCATTGATCCAGAAATAGCTTCAAAGATATATTCTTTCATCTATTACAAGAATAGGTTAGTCAAAGGATTAGATGCACTCAATATTCTTATTTCAAATCAAATAGAGGGGGTTGAATTGGCTGTCGAAAGAGGGATGATAGTGAAGGTAAATACCGTTCTTATACCTGGAATCAACGATCATCATGTAGAAGAGGTTGCCAAGAGGGTTGATGAGACAGGGGCATATGTTCAAAACATAATACCACTAATTCCTGTGGGCAATTTCAAGGGAAGACGCATACCCACATGTGATGAACTTCAAGATGCAAGAATGAGATGTGGTAAAATCATAAAGCAGTTTAGGCTTTGCAAGATGTGCAGAGCAGACTCAGTTGGCATACCTGGGCGAGAAAAAGGCTTTCAAGAAAGACAGTATGAAATGAGCGAAGTCTTCCACGCTTAAATCAAGTTCTGTTTGATGGCCATTTCTTTGATTCTCTCTATGACTTTTATTGCGTCGATTTTCTTAAGATCGATAGTATTCCTAGCTATTAAATCCAATATTCTATTTCCTTCCTCCCTAGTCAAAAGTTTCTCACGAATGGCCAGGTTGACCATTCTCTCGTAAGTTCTTGATGGATAGTACAATCCTCTTGCTATTTTCAAAAGACTTTCAAAGGTTTTGATATCTATTGAATTTCTCTCAGCAAGAGTTCTTAGGTTATACCTTATGTTTATCAACGGCTCCGATAGAGGCTTTAAAGTATCTGGAGCGAATATGAGAGCTACCTCATCGTCTGAATTTATCTCCCTTTTTTTATACATCTCATAGATATGCCCTACTCCAATCATTCCATAAACGTCAAGCTCTGCTGCTCTTAACGCGCCCATACTACTGCCCCCGACGATTATGACTCCTTTATCTAGAAGAGATAGAAGTTCTCTCGGGGAGACCGCAACTGCGTCGAAAAAAATACCGTCTATTATTCCAATAATTTTGGCTCCTTTTTCAAAAGCCCTCGTCGCATCTCCACGCTGGATGGGAGGCATATACACAGCCCTATCGAAGATTTCTCTTGCTTTATCACGATCTAAGCTCGGTCCAGTGAATATCACTATCTTTTCTGCCAATATTTGTCCTCCACAATCTTCCTTCCTCTAGACCCGATCCTGTCCACATCCAGACTGTATACTTCAAGGCCCGGAACAATCACCCTGACAGTTGGAATCCCCAATTCTTTTCTTGTTAGATCCACTACTACTACATGATCAAAACCTCTGTCCTTTAGTGTTGAAATGACGAGTTTTATTTCGTCTAAGATGTCACTCTTAGAGAGATTTGGCATGACCCGAAGTTCTTTGACATCGTTTGACTCTGAAAACCAGTGTTTATTCATCTTCTTTATTCTTTCATATCCAAACATCCTCATGAATTCAGCCCTATAGGTATCCTCCCTTGCACCTTGTATCTGGGTCAATCTACTTTGAGCGACTTCAGTCAAAGCTCTTATCGCTGCTATCTCAGGGTCTAAGTGAGCCCCAAAACCTATGGTCAGAAGGGCTGGTTCCCTTAGCCTCAAATCATCCGAGATCGCTGCTATTACCGGCATGCCTAGATCGGAGGTTATGTCTCTCAATATGATTTTGATTTCATTTCTCTCGAATCTCTTTGCAGATTCATTGGCTAAAGAGCACTCATCCGAAACATGGATCATCTCTTTCTCACCTTTTGTCAATTCGACAACGCTCCAAGCATCTCTCTCAATTACCTCCATCAAGCCGTGTAAAACTGCTTCCTCCATAGTATTTCCTGAAGCCAGTCCATTTGTATTGGTCCTAAATAGATGAAGATCATCGCTGGGGAGATAAGGATGAAAAACCGCACTTACAGGAACCAATATCTCCTTGCCTTGAATTAGGTCGTAACCCGTGATCCATCTAAGCGGTGTATCTTGCCTGTAAAAGGTGGTGAATGGTAAAGCAAGGTCTGACGGGTTCAAAGCGTTACACCTTGATGATATTTCTCTAAAGGAGCTGTTGATCATCCTTTGCTGATCTTCCGATTTGACTTCAGCGGAATATCTCTCAACAGCCTCCATGATTGCTGAAACTTCTGCATGAACTTCAGTTACCCCCTTTCCAGAATAAACGGAAATCGCCCCTTCCGATGCTCTAGGTCTAACGCATGAATAAACCGGAATGCCCACTCTATCAAGTCCAGTTATATTCGCTATTCTTGTTATCCCCACAACTTCGATTTTTGGTTTTATCCAGCTTAGAGTCTGGTCGGGAGGAACTACTCTATGAGTCCCTACTATGTAATTCTTTGGGCAGCTCTTTAGTTCTAAACATCTATTCATTCAAGACAACTCCAAATTCTCCTCTTTTTTAATTAATTGATTCGATGCCATTGCCAACCTTATCACTTTGTCCTTCAGTTCTTCAAAATTAGAATCTAGATACATTTCCTCTTTGAAGATTTCATCATAGATTTTTTCGCCCAAATGGTCGTCACTCTTGACCAATAGAACCACTGAACCCTCAGCAAGTAAGGCATTCTTTAGGAGTCCGTCTCTATCTCCATCCACAATTCCAATCACTGGAATTCCAAATCTTGACAATATATCCCCTGCAATAGCTGTTGTATCATCTCCAATCGTGATTGCTCCGGCTATTCCTTTTTTGATTCTCTCGTAAATGTTTAAGCCAGAACGATTCGCCACGCTATGCTCTATGAAAGCAACAAGATTTTCTTTGCCAATTGGTTCCATATATCTACGCTTGAACTGATTTTTTCTTAAAGAGTCTGTGGTATCGATCTTTGCTTTGAACAGGTCTACCTTTCCAGTTCTATTTATTTTGACTAATCCTTGATCCTTGAATTCCACACCTTCTCCACCTATTATCTTGCCCTGATACTCTTTGATAATGACTTTTTCTGAAGTGACTTTTCCTATGATTAAACCATTAACAAGAACAAAATCTCCCAGTTCGGTGGCCAATATCCTTCTATATTTAGTGCCATCTTCGATCCATTCAGTTTCTCCAAAATCAGGAGGTGAGATCAAATTAAATCTCAATTCCTTTGCTAGATCAAAGCTTAGACTACTTTTACAGCACCAATCGATTATCAGTCCATTCTTGACTTCAACCTCTACTATAGGCCTGTTTGGATTATTCAATTTCTTGACCAAGTACCAGCAGAATGCGTGGGACTTCAGAGCGTTATGCGAATAAGTTGCGATGATTACTGAGTCACACTCCTTGATCATCTCAGCCAAACATTCAATGGTCGGCCTGAAATCACATTTAATCTTATCATCCATGTAATTATCCAGTACAGAGAGAGTCCCCATGGTTCCACAGAGCTTGGCATTGACTTGACCGAACTTGTCTAGTATGGATAAAATCTCTCTAGCCCAATTTGAATCGATTATTTCTGGCCTGTGAAAAATTACACCTATTCTCATGTTTCTAAAGCAAAATAGTTGAGACAGATTCATTTATAAAAATGCTTTCCAGTTTAAATAACGCATAGTAATTCCCTTTTCATGCTAATTATCATTTGGATATATAGATCGGTTTATTCCTATATGATTGGTCTTTAAAAGATAAGCATTACCATAGGTGAAGTTTATATATGGAGTAATTATAGACATAAACCAAGGTATACTTATGGCTTCAAAAGGCGCTTTAGGAAAACCAGCAATGGCGTTGTTTTTTGTAGCAGTTCTTGTTGCGGGAATAGCTATAGGGTACTATTACGCGGTTCTCACCATCAAGCCTACGGGGTTAGAACCAGTACGTATTGGATATCTGATAGCCGACATACATCAATCGCCTTTTTTCATAGCTTATGATCAAGAATGGTATCAGGATGAAGGTATCGCTCCAGTAAAGAAGGAATACATAAACGGTCCGTCGGAGATGATGGATTTAGTGGCGGGAGAATTGGATGCTGGCTATGTTGGATGTGCACCAGCAATGATCGCAGCAAGCCAAGGAGCTGAATTCGCGATTCTATCTTCATCAAACAAAGAGGGTTCTGCCATAGTGGCAAAACCTGGAATAAACAGCGTCGAGGAATTGAACGGCATGAAGGTTGGAACTCCAGGAGTCGGCACGATTCAAGATATCATGTTAGGAATGGTCGAAGAAGATTTTGGCATCACCATCACTAAACTTTTCTATAGTGTTACAGAACTACCTCTTGCACTTGAGAGAGGAGACATAGACGCCTTCATAGCTTGGGAGATCTTCTGTGCAGATGCTGTGGTCAGAGGTATAGGAAATGTCATATATACGTCTCATGATATCTTGCCTGATCACCAGTGTTGTGTTCTATGGGTTTCAAAGGAACTTATTGATGCAAGGCCAGACGTTGTAGAGAACTTAGTCAGAGTCCATGTGAGAGCGTTGAAATACATTCTGGATAATTCCACCGGTGCAAATGAAATAATAGCATCCGCAATAGGCAAGAGCCTAGATGTTATTCAGGAAGCTTGGCCGAGGATGATCTGGAGCTACCATGTAAATACTGAAAGCATGGAGACTTTCGCCACTGAAATGATAGCCAAAGGCAAGATTACAGGTGTCACAGACGTTGAAGCTTTTGTGACTGGACTCGTTGATGAGATGGTTCTAGATTCTGTCCTTGATGAAATGGGCATCAGTGCTTAAGCTGGCTTAAGATGACAATCATGGTAGGTAGAAAGACCTTCAGCTTTAGGCATAAGACTTTCTTGCTTGGTACTCTTTTATTACTGATTTTTCTTCTCATCTGGCAAATAATTGCGATGTACTATCCAACGTCCTTTCTTAGAAAAGCCAACCCAATCGATGTAGCCTTGAAATTGGTGGAGCTTACGATTTATGGAGATGTAGAGGGAATAACTCTTGTAGATCATACCACTGCAAGCGTCCTTCGAGTCCTGGCAGGATTCTTGGCAGCTTGTGTAAGCGCCATTCCTCTTGGTATAGCGATGGGGTTAAGAAAGGAAGTATATGAAAGTTCCAAATTCGTAATCGAGCCAATTCGTTTCATACCGCCCATTGCTTGGATACCATTGGCAATGCTCCTGCTCGCGGGTTTTTCACGCTACATATTCTTGATATGGCTCGGTGCTTTCTTTCCTATTTTGGTGAATACCATAGCAGGCATTAAAAGAGTCAATCCTGTATTAGGTGATGTTGCTTTGAGTTTCGGAGCGAATAAGAGGCAAATCGTTTCAAAAGTCATACTACCTGGTTCTCTGCCTGAGGTGGTTGCTGGCATGAGAGTTGGCTTGGGGGTAGGTTGGATGTGCATAGTGGCTGCCGAGTTGGTCGTAGCAGATGTAACGGGCATTGGTAGATTAATATTAAAAGGTGCCCAGTTGCTTCAGATAGATGTTGTAATCGCAGGTATGACGGTAATAGGGTTTATAGGTCTGTTCATGAATGAGATAATCCTGCTATTTGAGAGGAGAATTTTTGAGTGGCGTAGAGAAATCAAAGTATGATTTGAGCGAAAAACGAAGGGTAAAACTTACTAATGTCTCAAAATCTTTTGGCAATCTTCAAGTAGTAGACAATTTGTCTCTTGAAGTATTTGAAGGACAGTTCATGTGTATCGTGGGTCCTTCTGGGTGTGGCAAGACTACTTTTCTGAAGATGATAGCTGGATTAGAACAGCCTTCTTCTGGCTCGATTCTAGTAGATGGGTTGCCTCCAAAACCCGAAAGCCATAACATAGGCTTTGTATTTCAAGAAGAATCTCTGTTGCCTTGGAGAAATGTGTATGAGAATGTGAGATTTGGATTAGAAATAAGACGCGGAAAGAGCAAGAAGATAGATAGAGCCGCTGAAGAAATAGTTGTAAGCGAGATGATAAAGCTCGTTGGGTTATCAGGTTTCGAGAAATATTATCCTGACATGCTTTCAGGAGGTATGCGAAAAAGAGTATCTATAGCAAGGGCCTTGTCCGTTATGCCCTCGATCTTACTCATGGATGAACCTTTCGGCGACTTAGATGCGCAGACTAGGTGGATCATGCACAAGGAGCTAAAGTCTATTCATGAAAGGCTTGGGAAGACGGTCGTATTTGTAACTCATGATGTAGAGGAATCTGTTTATCTGGCAGATGTGTTGCTCGTCTTCACAAAGCGCCCAGCAAGGATTAAAAAGATTATCCCCATAGAGCTTCCAGAGCCCAGGAACAAGCTTAATGAACAATTTGTCAAATACAGAGAAATGATAATAGGGCTTCTGAGAGAAGAATTACCCTATATATGAGCCAAATTCTGTTTCATTCTGAAACAAAGATTTATAACTACCATTCCTTCCCAAACTGTAGAGAGTAAAATGAAGCTCAAGTCCAAAAGAACGATGATCGCAATCATCTTGGCGCTTATAGTTGCATCAATAGCGTTTTATGGAATATACAATCTTTTCCCTTCTTTGGGGAATGAACCAATGGATGACACTCAACTTGAGTCGATGATAACAATGATAGATGGTGAGAATCGATATGTAAAGATTAATCATCCTGCCAAGAGGGTGGTATCTCTTGCATCTTCGGTATCAGAAGTAGTTTGCGCTCTTAACGTAAGTGATGTCCTTGTTGGTGTAGATAAATACAGCACCTTCCCATCTTATTTAGCAGATAGGATCGACTCCGAGCCCGACTTCAATGTTGGTTCTGGGGCAACCCCGAGCCTGGATTTAATAGTTTTTAAGAATCCAGATGTTGTGTTTGCATGGCCGTACTGTATAATCATAGACCAAATTGAGGATCGAGGGATACCCGTCTTTATTATAGAATATCCGAAAACCGTATCAGAAGTCATTGAAATGATAAAGACTGTAGGCTTGATAGTTGGAAAAGAGGAAAAAGCGGAGGAAATCTCAGATTTTATCATGGAATATGCAGACAGTGTCAAGAACAGAACAGAGGGATTGGAGCAGAAACCATTCGTCTATTTTGAATTTAGTAAACCTGGCGCTACTGGTAGCAGCCCCACAATCACAAGTCAATTGATAACCCTTGCAGGAGGGATAAATATCGCCGAAAATGAAACTTCGCAATATGTAACACTTAATAGTGAATATATCATCGATAAGAATCCAGACATCATAATAAAGTTCTATTACGGCACAGAACCTAACGAGGAAGAGATGAATACAGTAAAGGATGAGATAGTGAGTAGGGCCGGATGGAACGAAATAAACGCAGTCAAAAACGACAAAGTCTACGTGATAGACTATGCTGAGTCATCGATAAACCCAAGGCTTGTGATAGGGCTGATCAGGTATGCCAAATGGATTCATCCCGGACTTTTTGAAGATTTGAATGTGGAAGAGGTCTCAGAATACATCCACAACAGCATTTATGGATTGACCGCTTGAGATGAATCCAAAATACGATATAAATGAACTGTATGGTAAAATAAGAGGAAAGAAGATTCTCTTATTGTCTCTCTTAACTCTATTGTTATTGGCGACCATATTCGTGTCTATCTGCTTGGGTGCGGTTCAGGTCTCACTACAAGACATCTTCAATCCAGATTCCAGGCTGGGAGCCCTTATCTTCAATGTAAGAATGCCGAGGGTTTTGATGGCAGTCTTGGCAGGAATATGTCTAGCTATAGCTGGAACGATGATGCAGGGAATATTGAGGAATCCTCTCGCTAGCCCTTATGTACTGGGAATAGCTGCAGGAGCTGCCTTTGGTGCCACTTTGGCAATAGCTTTAGGCCTACAATTTGTTCTTGGCAGATACGCGCTTTTTGTGCTGGCATTCATATTTTCCTTAATTACGATGTTCATGGTTTATGGCCTGGCAAGTGCGCGTGAAGCTAGCGCAGAGACTCTGATCTTGGCAGGCATAGCTATAGGTTCACTGTTCAATGCGATGGTTTCATTCTTGATATTCATCTCAGGAGAATCGATCTATAGCATAATTTTTTGGATCATGGGAGGGTTATGGAGCTCAAGTTGGGAACAAGTATACATTATTCTTCCAATCTTGTCGATGGGGTTCATCATAGCTTTATGGTTCAGCTGGGATATGAATGCTTTGAGTATGGGAGATGAAATGGCAGCCAACTTGGGCGTGAAAGTCAAGCTCACAAAAATCTTGATTCTAACTTTAGCCTCCGTCCTTACTGCAGTTACAATATCGATAACTGGAACTATAGGGTTTATAGGCTTGGTGGCACCTCACATAGCAAGGATGATCATAGGAACTGATAACAGGTTTCTGATACCAGTATCCGGTCTCATTGGGGCGATGATACTACTTCCATCCGATACGCTTTCTAGGACAGTCATAAATCCTGCCGAGATACCTGTAGGCATAATAACTTCGATGATAGGAGTACCATTCTTTGTTTACCTCCTCTTGAAAAGAAGAAAGAGGTTATGGGCATGAAGCTAAGGGTCAGGGGATTGTTCTTCAAGTACAATAGCCTAGATACGTTAGGCGATATAGATTTGGAAGTAAACGAACACGAGGTCGTAAGCATAATTGGGCCGAATGCTTCAGGGAAGACTACTTTGCTAAAATGCATCAATAAGCTGCTTAAACCTTATATTGGAACCGTTTACTTGGATGGAAAGTCCGTAGCCAAGATGAATTTGAAAGAGGTAGCTAGAAAAGTAAGTAGCGTTCCTCAGATTTTCACTAGATCTTTCCCATTCAAAGTCTTTGATGTAGTTTTAATGGGCAGGAAGCCCTATATTAGGTGGCAACTAGCTGAGGAGGACTTGAAGATAGTGGAAGAATCGATGAGATTAGTTGATGTTGAAAACATAACGTCAAAATATTTTGATGAATTGAGCGGAGGGGAGACCCAGAAGGTATTGATAGCTAAAGCGTTAGCACAAAGACCAGAATTACTTATCTTGGATGAACCGACAACTCATTTGGACATCAAGCATCAATTCGAAATACTAGACTTGATCAGGACTCTTTCTAAAAGCAGAGACATATCTGTTCTTATGGCTATCCATGATCTTAACCTCGCCGCTACATTCTCGGACAAAATTTACATAATTAAGGAAGGCAGAATTTTTGCCTCAGGTAGCCCAAAGGATGTTTTAACTCCCGAGAACATAAAGGAAGTCTATGAAGTTGAAGTTCGAGTGTTAAAGAATGAGGAATTCATTCATATCGTGCCTGTAAGGCCTATTTGATTAGTTTCAATACTCATTCTACCAAGCCTGAAACTAGTAGCGCTGCACCAACCGCGCCAGCGAACTGAGACAAAGGAGGCACTATAACTTTTGCTCTCAATACATCGCTTAATGCTTTGTTCAGACCCTTTATCAATGATGTCCCACCAATCTGAATGATAGGTTCTCTAACATCTATATCTTGCATTTGTTGCTCGTAGAATTGTTCGGCTATGCTATAACATGAAGCTGCAGCAGCATCCTCTTTACTGGCACCAAAGGCTAGAGAAGAGACAAGGTCGCTCAATCCAAAAACTATACAATAAGAATTCATCATTACTTTCTCCGGCTTTCCCTTTAAGGCTATTTCTCCAAGCTCGCTTATTGAGACGCCCAATCTACTTGCCACTATTTCTAAGAATCTACCTGAAGCGCCAGCACATATTCCTCCAACGGTAAAACTATCGGGCAATCCGTTGTGTATAGTTACAGCTTTGTTGTCGTTTCCCCCTATGTCTATTATTGTTGCATCCCCTTCAAATTTCTTCGCTAGATAAGCAGCCCCCTTGGCACAAACTGTAACTTCCTCCATAGCCAACTTAACCTTCTCAGGATATAGGTCCTTCAATGTGAATCGGCCATAACCTGTTACTCCTATGGCGTCTATCTTTTCCATGGGTATACTTGTCTGAGACAAGAGACTATCCATGACTTTATTAGCTAAAGCCTTTACTTCGGTTGTAGGAATCCATTCTCGTGCAATTACTTCATTATCCTTCATTATCACCCCTTTAGTCATGGCTGAGCCTGAATCTATCCCCAAAGTTATGCCTTTCTGTTCGTTTCTTCCGAACAAAGCTTCCTTTTCAACCATATCAACTAAGGTCTCCATCTTCAGCAGAAGGTTTCCCGCTTTTGTTCTTTCAGTAAAAGAATGAGATACAATGGGTAGATTCGTCTTCTTTTGCAATATTTTTCGAACTATTGTCCTAGTAAGAGATGCTTCAGCGCATCTAAAGCATGTAAGAAGAAGAACAGCATCGGGTTTGACTCTACCGTCGACTATAGCGAATGCCCTCGCCAGCATTGTCTTTAATCCACTGCTCGCTGGGGTAAACGGAGTCTCCTTATCTAATCTTCTAACATCTTCCAAGTCTATCTCTGGAACGAAGAGTTTGGCGCCTATGATTTCAGCTGCTTTATCCACTTCTTTCTGAATCCCGCTATACTCTGTTCCACAGGATATTTGAGCAATCTTTACTGCCATTTTTAACCTCCCTTTAGCTTCTCCAGAAAACCTGTTATCGAATTGACGAAGTCTTCAGCTTCTTTATCACTTCTTGGATATTTCAAAGTTATGTAAGGAATCCCTCTTTCATAGACTAGATATTTCAAGAATTCGTTCGTCCTTGCACATCCCGAACATCCAAACTCGAAGTCCGCATCATCTACTATTATGGCCGAATCGGCCTCCTCTATCAAATTGGCCAGTAGACTTAAGCGACCCCTAACACCTGATGGGACTTCAACAGTGGTATACTTCAACCCCTCCCTTACATCTGAAGGAGTTATGTTCTTAGGTGGCGAATCTATTTCCGGATTGCTGACCTTCTTCTCTATCTCTCTCATAATCGATAAAGGCTCATATCCATATTTCCTCACCAAGTGGTAAAGAATCAGGCTATTTGGAGGACTTATGAATACCTTCAAGACCTTTTTTTTAAAATCGTCAGCCATTCCCAATAAATTTATTCACTTCTTTGCTTATTAACTTCTCTTTTCCAAAAATATTTCGTTATTAGCCTGTTTATATCTTTACTTGATTATTTCTACTTCAATTTGAAAAAGTTTGACAATCGAATATATCAAAGCACAAAAATATATAAATGTTTGTTTTCGAATTAATCATGGGAAAGTTTATGGTTAAGGTCCCTGAAGAAGTTAAGAAAGTTGCTGCAGAGGCGGTAAGTAAAAGAACCTGCGTTGTTGGAACTACCAACAAGAAATGCATTCCAAATGCGGTTCCAATGTCGTCACGGGGATATCCTAAGTTACTGGATGATGACAAGTTTGTCATGATTGATAATTACCTTAACAAGACTAGAAAGAATCTTGAAGAGAATCCTTTTGCCACTATAACATTCTGGAACCAAGAGACTCTCGAAGGCTATCAAGTGAAAGGTCCTGTGGAAATAAAATCCTCAGGAGATTTATATGAGCAAACCAAGTCGGAAATACACTCTAAAAGACCCGATTTGCCAGTCAAAGCCATAATAATCTTAAAAGTGGAAGAAATCTACAATATTAAACCTGGTTTGGAAGCAGGAAAAAGAATAGCTTAATTATTGGCAAGACCGTATATTTATTAAATCGAAGCACATAATATTGACTGGAAGAGCATGAGAAAGACTTACTTAATAGTTATATCACCTGATTCTGAACTTAATCCTAGTGCTTTATTTTATTCCTTGATTAGACTCGGTCTCCCGATAGTAGTTAAAGAAGCTTGTTTTGGAATTCTTATCGAGGGTGAAAAAGAGGAAGTAGAGAAAGCAATCGAAAAGGCAAAAGAACTCGAACCAAACAAATTGTTCATAAAGGAGAGGGGCTACAAAGTCTGGGATTCAAGAATATGCAGAATGAAACAGAAAGGGGGTCCTAGACCTGGTTTTCTACAGCTAGAGGCAGAATATGAAATTTTGCCAATCATTTCTGAAGCTATGAAGAAAACAAAGCCTGAGATCAAAATTCAAGAGAAGAAAAGAGTCAGACCAGACGAGATTTTGAAGATAGTGGAGAGCAAGATTTCAAACATAGAAAAAAGTGAGGGTTCTTGATAAGATATGAATATTTCCTCTTCAAAGGTGGAGTCTACAAAAAAGAGAAGCTGAACGACTATTTGGAGGATGTCGGAGGGCTAATCATACAGGAAAGTAGAGTTGCTCATGAGCTAATAGTCACTTTGGCCATACCAATAGAAGAAGAAAACAGACTAAGTCAGATAGCAGAGGAGTTGAAGGCAAACGTGATTAAAACGCCTCTTATCGGAACCGAGATAGCGGTCATAGCACCATCTATGTCAAGAAAACATCTTCCGCACCCTGTCTGCGACATAGCAGAACATCTGAGAAGGTACGGAGCTAAGACGAACTTGGTGGGACTTTCAAGAGGGGCTGGTCAAAAAGGAGGTTTGAGTCCAAAGGAGAAAAGATTGATTAGAGAGCATGATCTAGCTATCCTAGTTTTGGGGAATTTCAAATACTGTCTACAAGAATGCAAATCAAGTTTATACGAAGAATTGGCAACGCCTACGGTGATAGTTGGAGGGGCTTCTCAAATCGATGTCCCTAACCCTCACTTATATGTTGGGGGACTTGGAAGAGTTAATCATCGATTAAGAAAAGGTGAGGAAATACAAAAGTTAGGAGAGATCGCCAAAGCCGCAACCTTACTGATCGAGAGGATTAGAAAAGAACAGTCTTATGACCCTCCTGCAGTAAATCCACTTATGGTAATGAAATCCATCAAAGAGCAGATGCCTGAAGTTCTAGATCAGCCTTCGCCAACTCCTCTATCGTTAAAACTTGACGGGTTAAGAATAAAGCTGCCATACGAAAATTATGTGGACAAAGTGCGCAAAGTCAATATAGAAGGGGACATAAGTTTGGAGGAGATCGCAGAAATAAAGAAGACTTCCTTCTCTGATTATATTTTGGTGAAAGTACTTCCGGAATCTGAGGTGAGCCTTCCTGAAAGACACATTCATAGTTGTAAGGGATTTAGTTAAAGACTATAGACTGGATTTTGGGATCAAGATTAGAGCGTTAGACCATCTAAATTTTAGGGTCAGAAATGGAGAAATCCTGGGCGTATTAGGTGAGAGTGGAGCCGGGAAGACGACCTTAATAAGAATTCTAAGAGGAGTCGAACCTTTTGATGAAGGAAGCATAGAAATTGGAAATATCAGAATAACTCCAAAGAGTAGTAATGATGAAATCGTTAAGATCAAAGAAACTTCTGCTATACATCCTCAACGCACCTTTGGTTTATGGTCAGAAACCGCTTTAGATAACGTGATAAAAGCCTTAGTGTCGAGAACAAAAGATGAAGAAGTAATGCCCGTCTCTACAACGGAGTATGAAAAGTTGAAAAAAGAAGCCATCAAGATTCTTGAGACGGTTAAATTAGATCATAAGTCCGAATGCTGGGCTCAAGCTTTGAGCGGAGGGGAAAAACAAAAGCTACTGCTTGCTAGGCAGTTGGCCCGAAATCCGAAGCTATTATTGCTGGACGAACCTGGAACCATGGTTGATGAAAAAGATCGGATGGAACTTTTGGGCATGATAAAGAGAATAAACGAAGAATCCAACACTACGATAGTCTGCGTTTCGCATATGCCCAAAGTACATAGATATTTAGCTGAAAGAATAATTCTGCTCGGCAAAGGCAGGTTGATATATGACGGGCATCCTGATAAGGCTTTGCTAGAATTCGAGGCTAAAATGGATGCTCCAGCACCCAAGCCCAAATTGAAGCAAGCAAAACCCATATTGAAGGTAGAGGACGCTTCAAAAGAGTATTACCTCACTCTTGGGCGACAAACTCTTCTCATGAAGAACATAAACTTTCAAGTCTATGAAGGAGAGATTCTAGCTATAATTGGACCCTCTGCTGCTGGCAAAACGGTTTTGATTAGACTTCTTGCCGGCCTTGAGTTGCCTGATGAGGGAGATGTGAAGATAAGAACTGGCGAAGAATGGACCAATCTCAATGTCTTAGGCTACAAAGCCATGCTTGCAAGGAAAGATATAGGCATCCTTCATCAAGAATTTGACCTCCCCTACTGGGCCAGAGTGATAGACCTTTTTTCTGAAAGAATCGGTTTAAGGACTTCAGAATACATAATAGAGACTTTAGAGAACGCAAAATCTGAGAAGATAAGTGACAAAGTGATCGATTTTGTCTATAGAATTATGGACATGGTGCCCCACGAGGCAGAAGAGAAGTTATCCAGCATGGGTCTTACATTCGATAACATAAAAGAGCTTCTACCCAAGTATCCTGTCCAAGAGGTTGCAGCAAAAGTCGAACCTTTGCTCAAATCCTTGAGATTGGACGAAGATATGCTCAATAGGCGAGTCTATGAACTATCATGGGGAGAGAAGATCAGAATTGGATTAGGATTACTTATGGTCTGTAAGCCCAAGGTATTTCTGCTGGACGAACCTTTTGGAGATCTCGACCCCATAACTCTAAGGATGACGGCAAATATGATCAAAGATTTAGTCTCGCAAACGAATTCAACGGTAGTCTTGATAAGTCATCAGCTAGATTTCATCAAAGAAGTTGCCCATAGAGCGATACTATTGGAAGATCAGAAGATTATATTTGAAGGCGAACCGGATGAAGCATGCGAATTGTTTCATAGGAAGAAAAGCTCAGACCCTAGCCTTCATTAGTTCATGAATCTTCTTTTCTTCTTCCAACCATGAGTCCTTCAAGTCATATTCCGAAAACAAAATCGTTGTGACTTCTTTGTCATTTAACATATGAGTTATCTTAAATTGTTCAGGAGCTATCCAAAAGAGTATTTCCGTAACCATCTTCTGGGCGTAAGTCGCATAATCAAAAACTATCATATCTTTGATTTCGAAGGAGTCCATTCCTTCCAAGATTATCTCATATCTTGAAGGTTGAAGAACCTTCTCTTTTCCTGCGATAGACGTAACCGCTCTTAAGATATCAGGTAGAAAACGTTCCTGTAGAGGATCGATTCTTATCCTTACCCCTCCTTGAACAGAGTCAAGATTTGATGTGTCAAGGAGTTTGAGAGGTCTGATATTCTTCTTGATAGTCGCCGAGATTATGCAATACCCTGCTTTTACGTTGATCTTGGCATAGATATGCTCAAAAAACTGAGTCTGCGATCCTGAGAGAACATCAAGGATAATCTTTTTGTAAATCTCTTCACCTTCTTTGTCATCACTTTCTATAGTCACAACACTCATATAACACTCGACATAAATATGTCCTCCAATAGTTATAAACATATAAGCAAAGTTGGAAAAGACACTCAGCATCATTATGGGTAAGATCTAGATGAGAGAGGAATTGCTACGAATCCAAATAGACGGAAAGGAAGTCCTTGTTCCTAAAGGTTCTTCTATAGCAGAAGCATTAAGCCTAGTTGATGTTAAAGAAGTCGGTTCCTTTGTTGCGGTCGTTGAAACTGTGCCAGAGGCGATTAAAAAAGTTAAGGAGTACAAAATCAAGACGCCCAAGGGTTATTTACTGATAGAATTGGACGAAGAATTCTCAAATCTTGCTGAAGGGATCTTTCCCTTTGTCGAAAAAATGGGAAACGTATGGTCCAAACCCAAGAGCATAGGCTTTGGGTACATTCCTTTAAAGTTGAAGCCGTCTAGATCGGTATTTGAATATAATAAGGGAGATGTTTCGATCGGCTTTTTAGGCTTCGAACAGGGTAGGGGGTGCATCATATTAATGAGAGACAAACATGAAGCAATTTATGGATCGCCTTTGGACTTCCCTTTTATTGGAAAAGTGGTGAGAGGGAGAAATGTTTTATCCCTTTTAGACGAAAAAGACTACATCGAAAAAATTGAACCAATAGCCTATGAATTGCCAGTTGAAAGGGCAAAAATTGAAGATAGAATACATCAATCAATGAGTATTTTTACAGGTTTAGATCTCATGCTTTCTGAAAACTCCATAATGGCTAGCGAGCTAATTTTGGCTCTATTTCAAAAAGAAAGGTATTTCAGGGTTTCAGACGCGACTTCCGTATATTTGAAGGATTCAAGTTATGCTGGTACACCTTTGTCGGGCCAATATGGGTCTCAAGAAAGAAAGAGAGCAACCGTAACTATGAGAATTGAAGGAGAAGACATGTCGTCCATCTACATATATAAGAAAACGATTTCCCCAAGTAGACATCACATATGTATTGGAGACATAGTTTCGGGAATGGCGTTGGCAGAAGTATCGCAAAAAGAAGACAGAATACCTATGAGGGTTTTGCCTAAGCGCGTCAACGTATTAGGGATGTATCAGAAAGAAGCCGAAAAATATGTAGAAGAGTTGGGAATAAAGCATGTTCGACAAGGGGATGAAAGGGACGAAGCTATCGTGGTTGAACAAAATCCTTACTATACCCTTGAAGCTTACAGAAAAGGAGTTGTTGAGACCTTTGGAGTTCAGAAGGAGCATATAGCTGACATCAAGCTCGATGGTGATCGTGCGCCCATAACTGTGAAGTATTTCCGTATGTGCACAGGTTTGTTATATGACAGAATAGGAAAATTGACTGTCTTTTTTTCTATCCCAGACTTCATCGTTTTCAAGGAAAAATGTGCTATTGAAAAGCTTCTGATTCCAGAAAACATTCCAAAGAATATCGTTAACACTTATGAAATAGGAGTTACAAATACATCGAGTAAATTTGTCGGTTCCATAGGAATAAGGTTGATTCCTAGTGATAAGTATGGTCCAACAGGAGAAAGATTTGAATCGACCAATATTATAGGATATATACTTTCAGTACATAATTTATTTAAAGCTAAAAAAGAAGGAGACATAGTATATATGAAAGAAGGAAATACGAACTAGTAGGGATTCGATTGGATTCACCGCCCGGAGAAAACGTCATAGTTGAAGTTCAAGATGTTGAAAAAAGATTTAATGGGAACAAGGTTCTAGAAGGAATAAGTTTTAGCATAAAAGAGGGAGAACGCTTAGCTCTATACGGCAAAAGTGGAGCAGGGAAATCGGTATTAATTCACATCATTAGAGGAATTGAGGAATACGCCCCCGACAAAGGAAAAGTCATCTATCATGTCTCTATTTGTCCTTCGTGTAACTGGATCGATACCCCAAGTAAAGAAAGCTTAAACTGCCCAGTTTGTCGTAAATCAAATCTTAAGCATGTTGAAATAGATTATTGGAATAGCGATGAGAAAATCCGAGGAGTACTTAAGTCAAGAATAGCTATAATGTTCCAGAGAACATTCGGAATATATGGACACTACACTGCAGTAGAAAACATTTTGGAAGCTCTACAGAATGTTAAAACGATTTCCACAGAAGAGAAAATCGGCGAGACAAGGAGACTAATCGAGGCTGTCAAATTAACGCATAGAATGCTTCATCCAGCTAATCTATTAAGTGGAGGAGAAAAACAAAGATTAGTTTTAGCTAGACAATTGGCCGTCAGACCATTAATACTCTTAGCCGATGAGCCTACGGGGACTCTGGATGTAATCAACTCGGAGATAGTCAAAGAATTGTTAAGAAGAGAAGTCCATCAAAAAAATATGACTTTGATTGCGACTTCTCACATTCCAAGAAACCTCTTCAATTTGGTGGATAGAGTCTTGTATCTAGATAGGGGCAGAATTTTAAAAGATATTACGATTCAGGATTTCGTAAAAGAAGTTACAAGGGAATTCAAGGAGCCTATTTCTGAACCTCTAAAACATAAAGAAGAGGCGCTTATAGTCTCAAATGTCAAAAAATATTACTATTCTATCGATAGAGGCTTAGTTAAAGCCGTGGATGATGTTTCATTCAGCGTATACGAAGGGGAGATATTTGGCATAATTGGACTCAGTGGAGCAGGTAAAACCACTCTCTCAAGAATAATGGCGGGAATAACAGAACCATCGAATGGGAAAGTTTACATTAGAATAGGAGAGAAGTTCAATGACATAACCCAATGGGACGAAGATAGAGCAACGGCCTTATCCTATATCGGAGTTTTGCATCAGGAATACTCCCCGTATCCGTATAGTACTGTCCTGGAGAACCTTACCAGTTCAATAGGGTTGGAATTACCTATGCAGCTAGCTGAAATGAAAGCAATTTACACTCTAAAGAGCGTAGGATTCGATGAAGAAAATGCGAAAATTATCCTTAATAAATATCCTGACCAATTGAGTGAAGGAGAAAGACACAGAGTCGCATTTGCTCAGGTTTTAATCAAGGAGCCAAAGATAGTAATATTGGATGAGCCAACGGGTACAATGGATCCATTTACAAAAGTTGATGTGGCCCTCTCCATTAAGAGTTCGAAAGATGAATTCGGACAGACATTCATTATAGTTACCCATGATGTCGAATTCGCAAAATTTATGTGTGATAGAGTAGCAGTCATGAAGGATGGCAAAATAGTGAGCATAGAAGTCCCTCAGAAAGCGGTTGAAATCTTCTCACAGGTTTTCACTTAGCGTCATCTGCTGATTGTTGCCAGTCCATCTCTTGACCTTAGTCACTATTTCATTCATCTTGTCAATGGGTACTGTTGTCCCTCTAATGACGCCGGCAACTATGTCTAGGACTTCTCCAACCGTTTCTATCTTCTCGGGAGGGGGTCTCACAACTCGTGTTTTGACCCCCACTTCGGCCAAATCTTCAAAATCTATTGGTGCTTGACATATGACTATAGATGGTAGATCGACCAATTTGAGCAAGTATCTCACTTTGTAAGCAACGTGATGCTTGACTGCTCCGCCATGTATTATTGCCAGTTTGAAACGCTTTACCTTAAGTACTTCATCACACGCAATTTCAGTTAGATTCCCTCTAGCGCCGGCAGCAGGCGAATCCCGGGGTTGACCCATA
>CAYMHC010000004.1:0-25373 GCA_964390155.1 uncultured Nitrosopumilales archaeon | reverse complement strand
CTGGCAAAATCTGCTCTTCAAAGGTAGTATATGGAGAGTAAAATCTTGCCCAGCCTAATGAAACATTCCTCCTTCCAGTTGCTATGAAGTTATTATCTTCTATGGTTAGAATCAGGTTTATGTTCTCTCTTATAGCAGGATCGGCAAAAGTAGCCATGAACCTTCTTGCAACTAGGTCGTAGACTTTCCTTTGTTGAGTGGTGAGCTTTTTCAAATCTGGGACTTCAGAAGTTGGGTATATGGCAGGGTGAGCAGGGTCTTCTTTAGGTCCTTCATTAGGGGTCAATCTGCTTCTTTTTAGAAGATCATCACATAGTTTGGTGTAATGTTCCATAGACGATAGAGCCCTCAGTATCTTTTCATAACCTATTCCTGTAGGTAACTTCTGACCAGAAGTTCTTGGGTAAGATATCGCTCCCATCTGATACAGGCCCTCTGCAAGATCAAGGGTCTGAGAGGGAGAAAATTTGAATTGGGAGTAAGCCTCGGATTGTAGATCCGTTGTGTTGAAGGGGTAAGGGGGCATTACCCTATATTGTTTCTTAGAAATATCCTTTGCCACTACATCCTTTCCTTCGCAAAATCTCAATATTCTGTCTGCTTCATCCTTATCCCAAAATTGACCCCTCTCATGCATGGCAACTATTTCATTATCATCGACTTTACAATGCAACTCCAGCAGCCAGTATGGCTTTGGAACGAATCTTCTTATCTCGAGCTCTCTTTCTAGGAGTAAAGCCAAGGTCGGACCTTGCACTCTACCTGTTGAGAGAATCTTGAAACCTTTCTCAGCTTGGTTTTTCATAGCAAGGGTTAGGGCACGAGTTAGGTTCAAACCCCAGAGCCAGTCCAGCCAGTGTCTAGTCAAACCGGCCTCTATCTGACCAAAGTCCAGATGATTTGCCATGTTATTGTAAGAATCGATAAGCTCTTCCTTTGTTAGAGTGCTGAACTTCATCCTCTTTGCATCTTTAGCGTTGCATAGAAACTTTAGAATATTCGAGCCTATTACGCTTCCTTCTGTGTCATAATCACAACATACGATAAAATCAGATGCATCTTTTGCCACATACTTTATGACTTCAAAGTATTTCTTGGAAAAGCTCGATTGCTTTCTTACTTCAAAACTGGCTTTCCATTCTGCGTCAAAGATGGGATAAACCCACTCTCGTCTCTCGATAGGGCTTAAGTTAAAGAGATGCCCCACTGCTGCCACGATTAAGTGCTTCCTATTTCTTCTCATAAACTCATAATAGTCTACACCTTGATTTGTTACAATCTTTTTCGAAGTCCCTTTCTCTGCCAGAGACTCCGCTATCTTTCTCATGGCATCTGGCTTTTCGGCTATCAATAAAGTATAACCCATAAAACCACCTGCTTAGTCACTATCATGGTTTTAATCCGGGAGTAGAATCCGAGTAAGTGGTATTTTACTTCTCTATCGGTTCTATCTCCAATTGAAAATCTCTAGCAGACAAAAGTTCGCCACACTTCTTACATCTACCATTGTAGAGCTTCAAAATTTTGCTTGCGTACTTCAAATCCATTCCTGAGTATAGTGATGCGCCACAATTGTCGCAGACTATTTCGAAAGGCAAGTTCACTTTCTGACCAAAAAGAACGTGGAATAAAAATAATTTGGTTGTATTGCTTCAACATCACATACAATTTTGTTTGCTTTTTTTGTCAAGGAACTAACTAGATGTGCCTTCGAAGATGGATCGATTTTTGCATGCTAACCCTCTTACGTAGAGGCATACATCATAATCTACTGTCATCTGCTCATGATCTATAGGCTTATCATGCAATTTTATGCTGCTATCTCTGACTATGACTATGGGCGTTCTCTCATCTGCTTCTCCCATTATCAATTGAGCTCCTGCACTTATGTCATCAGCCAAAGCACGTAACGTAACCCTTAGTACCTTGTTGAAAAGGTCTTTCTTTCCCCTCTCATCCTTGACGGGATCAAAGCCGGCAACTCCAATGGCTATCCCGGTAGTGCCCGACCTCAATGGCAGCAATCTGCTATCCGTTATCAATATGCCAACCTTCTTGCCAGATTCTAAGATTATTCTTCTTCTCAGCATCTCGGCCTTCCTGAAGGGTAATCTTGGGTAGAGTATAGCAAAACCTTCTTCCACATTAGATCTATCTATTCCAGCGTTGGGAGCGAAAACACCATCCTTTACTGCTAAGGCGAAGCCAGGCGTACCAGCTAGGACTAAATCAGCCTCCCTCAGTATTAGCTCGGCAAGATTGCTCGGGATGTGCGCCTCTAATGCCAAGTCTTCAGCCTCAGGACTTGGAATTACATCCGTTAATCTTACAAGTCTCCCTTCCGACATTGCCACGAACTTACTCGATATGACCAAAATATCTCCATCCTGCAATCTTTCACCATTTTTTTCCACTTCATCCAAAATGGTCTTGAATAGATCGAATCTTTCTTTCCTGGCGCTCACATGAACGGGTATGTATTTTACACTGGTATTCTTGGCCAATTCCTAAATCTCACTCTAATTTCATAGGGAGCTTGAAGGCTTTATTAATTAATGCTTTATTCTTATGCTTTGTTATGTCGATCTCTATTTGATCAGAGATTTTTTTTGACTTTAGGACTACCTTGGATTTTAGCAAAGCCCTACCACCTGTTGGAAAGGTGAGCCAAAGGTCGGCTTTCCTGACTCTCTTGGCCCTTATCATACTTGTGACTATAATCGGTATATCGAACCTCTTCGCCAAACTTTGAAATAAACTTAGGTAAACGCCTATCTTTCTATTGGCATCCGATGGTGACTTACTTTCAAGAAGATAATAAAGAGTAGTTATGGAGTCAAGTATTATGAGCTTTATATAAGGAGAAAAGAAAGAGCAAGCGTAAGCCATGGTCTTCTCAACATCTTCACTGTTGGGTGAAAGAATAAGCAGATTATCCAAATTCTTAGTATCATTAATGATTAAATTCAGAAAGGCTGAAAAGATGGTATCAAAATCGATGTAAACCACCGAGCCTTCCTTTAGAGAAGTATCTACTAAATTACTAACGAAAAATGTTTTAGTGAAGTTATCCTCACTCAAAATCGCATTCAAAGCAGATCTTTCTAGTATCAGTGAACAATCACTAGGCTCTATGGATATGGTGCCTCCCAATGGCAACTTTTCTATCAGTTCTATAAGGTCCTCGCGACTCGAGAAAACCATATACCTATTTTTGATTAAAACAGGCATTTAAACTACTCTATATTGAGTTTAATGGTAAATTCGATAATGCACTTTTTGATAAAAGCATATATTTGAAGACTTGGTGCGATATGATAAGTTTATTATACTTGTGAAGACTTACCTAATGCAATCATAAATAGCATGGCTATATGGTGATCGTTTGCCCTATGAAATAGCTGTGATGACCCTTGATGGTAGGGCTTACTACAAAATCACGAGCATGTTAAAAGAGATGGGACTAAAATTCGATAACTTGATGCCAGGGGAGGTTTTGAATCCCGGCGTGAAGCTCATCATAACTACTGAGAAGGAAAAGAATCTTATGAGCCATGACAAAATCCTGTCTTTGGAAGAATTGAGTAGAGACCCCTATCTAGGTAAAGAGCAAATAATGGATTATCTTTACACCAATGGAGAAGAATCTATTATCATCGGCATCGATCCTGGAAAGAGGGTAGGCATAGCGGTCTATTACAGGCAGAAAGAGTTGATGGGGGCTGTTTTAAATTCCATAGATGAAACTATAGTCAAAGTTGTGAAGTTGATAGAAAACACTCATTCTAAAAAGAAGATCGTCAGGATTGGTAACGGCGAACCGGAGATAGCAGAGAAGATAGCCAACGAGCTTTCAAAGCGCCTTAAGAACACAGTCATCGAGCTAGTGGACGAAAGAGGAACGTCTTCCCTCTCCAAAATAACGTCCGGCAAGAAAGTAGGAAGAGATCAAAGATCAGCTATGATTATCGCCCTCAGGCAAGGAAAAAGGTACTTTGGAGACTAAATCCTACAGGTTAAATGAAAATGAGGTTTTGCTTGTAGAAGGTCCAGCAGCTATTAGGGCTGTAAGTAAGGGTTCATCTGTTTTAGGCATCAGAATAGAGATTGGGGATAAGATAGTTGTAAGGAAGGGCAAAGTTCTACCCTTCGAGGCTGATGAAGATGGTTCTTTGATGCAAGTAACCTTAGGCGAAAAAGGGAAGTGCTGGATAAATCATGGTAAAGTTGGAATGAAAATTTGGGATGAGGTGAAGGAAAGTGTCTTTGACTATGTAAAATTGGGCAAGAGAAGGCTAATGATAGTAGGAGAAACAGATTCAGGAAAATCCACTCTCGCATCTTATCTAGTCAATATTGCCTTAATGAGAAGTCCAAGACCTATTGTCATAGATGGAGATATAGGTCAGGGAGACTTGGCACCCCCAGGTTGCATAGGGGCTGCCATTGTAAGGAATAAAATCCACGATCTTAGGGATTTGAGAGCAGAAATATTTGGCTTTGTAGGCTTCACTTCTCCTCGATTCGTTAGGGATTTAGTAATAAAAAGGATGAAGAAGGCCATCTCTTGTATTGAAGAGAAGGAGCACGATCTTTGCATAATAAATACCGATGGCTATGTTATTGATGAAGGCATGGACTACAAGCTTGCAATGGTTCAAGAGCTCAGACCTGACATTATCATTTGCTTTAAAGAAATCGACAAAGAATTTTTTGAAAGGCTCAAGGATTTTGACAATATTCCTCTAATGGTCTCCGCAGATAAGCCTGAGGGAGTTGTCAAGAGTCTTTCTGAGAGAGGTGAGAGAAGACTAAGTCAATACTTTCGATTTTTGAAAGATGGAAGGGATTTGAGCATTAGCTTGAAGAGAGTTAGGCTGAGCTTTATGGGAGATTTTTATGAGAATAATCTATCCGATGCTGAATTAAAAGAAATCGCTCAAGGATTCTCATCGAGAATCTTGTTCGCGAAGAAGGCAGAGAATAAATTAATCATATTTAAATCGGATATGGATGATGCAATAGAGATTTTTGGCAAGTTTACCGTCTTTGATCAAAGCAGTCTAAAGGGTATGTTCGTAGGATTAGGCTCTAAAGATGAAGTATCTGGCTTTGGCCTAATTACCAAATTGCATCCAAATCAAATAATAACCCTAAATACAAATTTCAAGGGCAACTCTGATACTTTATTCTTGAGCACCATAAGAATGTCTCAAAATCTTAGATATGAAGCCATATTGCCTGTTGTAAGAAAAAGCTGATGGTTCAAAAGATCATTATAGAGCTAAAAATGTGCCGGGGGTGGGTTTTGAACCCACGACTTCTGTTCTATTTGATCTCCAGATTATGAGTCACGCCCAAGGCTAGCCTGGCGCTCTAACCAGGCTGAGCTACCCCGGCATGGCGTATGATTAAGATGATGAGCTAAATATATCCTTTCTACGTTTAACGATAGATTTGTGATAATCAATTTAAATGGCTAGTCGAATACCCAACAAGTCATCTTACACTTGCTCAACTGGTAATTCGGAATAATTTAGTTGACATCACCAACATCCAAAAGAGTGACACACCGATTCCTAGTCGCTGGACTAATCCCGCCACTGGTTGGAATATCGTGAACATTCCGAGAGGAGAGAGAATTACTGCTACAATGCCTAGCACTAAGGAGAAGAGCCAATAGCCTTGCCATCGACTGTCTTTCCGTAATGGGTATGCAAGAATAAGCATCGCCAGGGGCATAACTATGGCGGGAATCGTGCTAGTAATAACGTGTCCCGTGCCAATTGGTGAGATATTATTGCAGCTTGGATCGCATGGGAAAAAGCCTACGGCTATCATGAAAGATCCTGCCACGATAATTAGGGTAGCACTTATCGTCATAACCCAGCCCTTATTGATGCCTCGGTAGAGTCCAAGCCCAAAGGCAATGATTAAGATGCCCAATAACTGGAAGCCAAGGATGTTCATGATAATGGCATGCGGAGCATCCAACGCACCAAGCTCACTCATGTATTGGCTAATATGGTTATAGCCTGGCCAAAGCAAACCCAACACTATCAACACAACGGCGTAGATGATCGGACCGAGCATCCCACAAAGGGCCAATATCTTTTGAAGCCAATCAGTTTGTAAACCATTCATAGAAAAGCCTACCTGCCTTGATGCCTTAGCAGAGAAGTTTTGTATAAAGCTTTTATAAATATTAATCAACGCATCTTGATTATGGGCCTCGGTAGCTCAGCCTGGTAGAGCCACATCAATGGCCTTGAGAGCGTTGCCTTGGTATCCTTGACAAACAGGCAGAGGTCGCGGGTTCAAAACCCGCCCGAGGCTCCATCTGAAAAAAATTATGGCAATTTACATGTGAGACTTTTATTATTTGATGTCCTAGCTTCAAAAGTATTAATTTGAAAAATATCCTAAATAAAAAAAGGTGATTAGAGCCAAGCTTGGTAGGCTCTATTATGGGAGCTTCTCGATTATTTTAGCGAATTCGGACTCTGAGAAGGCTTTGAGGGTCGTAGTGCGGAGATTGCCTTGAATCCCAATAGCTAGCAAAACGGATGCTGCTACCTCGTCGTTTGGGAACTGTACTATTCCCACTGCGTCGTACTGTCCAAAAGTTAAGTATAAGCCAAGGTCTTTTCCGCCTGCCTTTTCGATAAGAGCTTTGGCGGCCGCTCTCCGTTTAGAAAGATCCTTTATGGTACTTATCCCTTGACCCGTCCAATTCATTAGGAGGATGTAGTAAGGCATTCCTAATCAAGTTTAGTCTTACTTCTCTACATCAAAATAAAGTTTGTCACGACACAGCTCTATTAGACAACCAATTAAAAAACCTAGTGAAAGACAGCACTTGAACCTATCCCATTTCGACTGAACAACTTGAACATGAAATAGAGATTCTGCCTGAGGCCCCATTCTCAGAAATAATGTGAGCGCAAGACGTTTTCTAATAGCTAAAACGATTGCATATTAAAGACAAAGTTTCTTAAGACATACTATCCATAAAACTCTAGTGGTGATTTTATGAAGGCCATGGTATTAAACAAACAAGCTCCAATCGAGTCAGATCCATTGGTTTATTCAGATGTTGATGAGCCTGAGTTACACGAAGGCGAGCTTTTGCTTAAGATTGGTTGCTGTGGCGTTTGTAGAACAGATCTTCACATCGTGGAAGGCGAATTACCTCCTATGAAACTTCCTATTATATTGGGTCACCAGATAGTGGCCATTGTGGATGAAGTGGGCGAGGGAGCTGAGGATGTCAAAAGAGGTGATCGAGTAGGAATTCCTTGGCTTTACTGGTGTTGCAACACATGTAAGTACTGCAGAAGGGGCCTCGAAAATCTTTGTGATAATGCCCTCTTCACCGGATATAGTGTGAATGGGGGCTATGCAGAATACATAACTGCTAGGGCAGAATCCGTTTACTCGATACCACAAGAATATGATGACCTACATGCTGCCCCGCTTTTGTGTGGAGGGGCCGTAGGTTATAGGGCACTGAAGCTTACAGGACTTTTGGAAAGAGACGAAGGGAAATTGGGGCTCTTCGGCTTTGGATCATCAGCACATATGATTGCCCAAGTGGCCTTAAACAAAGGTTTAGAAATCTACGTCTTCACAAGAGGTAAGGAGAGGCAGGAACACGCACTTTCTCTAGGTGCCAGATGGGTGGGAGCGCCAACTGATGAAGCTCCAATTAAGCTAGATGCGGCAATAATATTCGCTCCAGCCGGCTGGATCATGTTGGAAGCTCTTAAGAAGCTGGACAAAGGAGGGAGGGTAGTGCTGGCTGATATTTATATGAGTCCCGTCGAAAAATTGGACTACAAACTGCTCTGGCTTGAAAGGGAGATCAAGAGTGTAGCTAACGTGGCTCCAAAGGACGTAAGGGAGTTCCTAACTGAAGCATTTAAAGCTCGTATTAAGCCAGACATAAAAGTCTATACTCTAGAAAATGCCAACGAAGCACTGCAAGATTTGAAGCAAGGAAAGCTAAAAGGCTCAGCTGTGTTAAAAATAACTTAGCGATTGACCAACAAGAAAAAGCTAGGCTACTCTTTGGTAACTAGTTCTATCAGCTTAGTCTTGATTTCTGATGCTTTAATTTCAATAACATCTTCCTCTGCTATCTTTATGCCCTTCAAACTGCGGGTTATGCCATAAAGTCGGGCATCCCCCTCTCTTGTAAGCTTGATTCTTATTTCACTACCATATGGAACAACGTATCTTAATGGGTGCTCGTTGGTACCTTCTCTTACTGTGATTGTTGGGAGAATATGACATATGCCCACTTGATCCTCTTTGATTTGAGTATAAGCATCGATTTCTAGCCAGGGATCGTTTTTTATCCTATCAAGGCTTGAAAAATAACCTGTCGAACCTGCAGAAGTTGTCAAAACAACTCCATTACTCGTGGCAAAATCTGTAAAGCCAAAGCCTTCTCCTTTAACCTCCAATTCATATCTTAGACAGTTGCTGTTCAATCCTCTCTCAAGATATATGTCAGTGAAAACATCATTCAATCTCTTATTATTTAGGAAAACCGAAAGTCTATTATGTTCTACAATTTTATAGTCTCCGTCTCTTATGCACCCTAACACATCTCTCAGTTCATCGAAATAAGCCTCAGCTAAGTGGGCTTTACTTTCAAATGGCTTTGTTCTTCTCACGCCAACAAAGAGGAGGGGAATCTTTCTAACCCTGCCATAGTAACTGAAGATGCCATCTCCACCTATCACTATCCCCAAATCCGGCCTCTTGGGATCATGGATCAATCCTGCATCATTGATGACTTCTATTGCATTCTCTAAGCTAACCTTTGGTCTTATTGAATCAATTAAGACTGTTGCTCTCAACAAATTGAGCCACTATCTATATGGCTTTAAATTTAACTATAGCTATTCACTTTATTCCAAAAGGAATAATTTTGCCAAAAAACTATTTATAAAATATCATCCAAAAGTAACGCTATGTCTGAAGAGATTGGCACGGAAAACTTGAGAACTTATGAAGAGATAGACCAGAAGATAAAACGTGGCGATGCTATAGTGCTAACAGCCGATGAGTTCATAAAGGCTGTTGAAGAATCGGGATTAGAAAAGGCTGCAAAAGAAGTAGATGTGGTAACAACAGGGACCTTTGGTGCCATGTGCAGTTCTGGTGCCTTCATAAACTTTGGCCATGCAGACCCTCCGATAAAGATGTTCAAGTGCTGGCTTAACGACGTTCCTGCTTACAAGGGGTTAGCAGCAGTGGATTGCTACATAGGCGCTACCGCTATGAGTGAAACAGAGGGTTTCGGGTATGGAGGAGGCCATGTGATTGAAGATTTGATCTCGGGAAAAGAGATTGAGTTGAGGGCCGAGGCTTATGGCACCGATTGCTACCCTAGAAGATCGATCGAGACCAAATTAAATATAAACGATCTAAACCAGGCAGTGTTGCTCAACCCAAGAAATGCTTATGAAAGATACAACGCAGCAACGAATAGCACGGATAAAATCCTCTACACTTACATGGGAACTCTACTTCCTCACTATGGCAACATAACTTATTGTGGGGCAAGTCAGTTGAGCCCATTGTACAAGGATAAAGGCTTTGAAACTATTGGCATAGGAACTCGTATCTTCTTGGGAGGAGGAGTAGGTTACATCATCGGGGAAGGCACTCAGCATAGCCCTCAGAACCAATTTGGCACAATAATGGTGAGAGGCAATCTCAAGCAGATGAGCAGCCATTATCTGAGGGGGGCGACCTATCATAAATATGGCACTTCCCTCTACGTAGGCGTTGGAATACCCATACCCATCATAAACGAGAGAGTGGCTGCATCAGCAGCTTTGAAGGACGATGAAATCTTCACTAATGTACTCGACTACGGTATCCCATCGAGAAACAGACCCACCGTTAAAAAAGCATCATACTCTGAACTGAAATCAGGCAAAGTAGAAGTCAATAAAAAGGAAGTAAGGACTTCTCCTCTCTCAAGCTACAAAGTGGCAAAAGAGATAGCTTTGACTCTTAAGAATTGGATCACAGAAAGGATTTTCTACCTCAGTAGGCCTGCAGAATTGATCCCAAACTATAGGGAGTTCAAGCCTCTAGAAGTAAAGGGAAAAGAGCCGAGAGTAAGGGATATAATGACAAGGGAAATAATCGTCGGCAAGCCTAACGATGATATAAATAGCATCGCTAAGATACTGATATCGAAGGGCGTAGATCATCTGCCCATCGTTGATGATGAAAACAAGTTATTGGGCATAGTAACATCATGGGATCTAGCTAAGGCAGTGGCCTATGAAAAAAAACAGCTTCATGAAATAATGACTTCGAGGGTTATAACAGCAAAAGAGGACGAAGCCGTAGACACGGTGATAAGAAGAATGGAAAAGCACAACATATCTGGACTGCCCATTGTAAATGAATCCAATCATATAATCGGCATATTGACTACAGATGATATATCGAGAAAGCTTGTCAGGGGGGCAACAGCTTGAAGCTCAAGATAATATATTCCCGTGAGAATTTGGGGAAACCCATTCTCTCAGAGGTAATATCCAAGACCAATTTACCAATTAACATCCTAGAGGCAAAGATAACGCTGAACACTGGAGAGATGCTGGTCGATGTACCTGCTGTAGGGGAGAAATTAAAAGAAGTCTCGTCCCTTTTCCAAAAAGCCGGGTTGACAGTAAAAGAGATAACTCGGACTATAGAGATAGACCGTGAGAAATGCATATCTTGCGGAGCCTGCGTCTCACCTTGCCCAGTTAGAGCGATAAGCCAGGACTTGAATTGGGATGTAGATTTCGATGAGCAGAAATGCGTTGGGTGTGGTATATGCGTCGATGCCTGCCCTGTTAGAGCCATTCGAATGCTGTGACAAAAAGTGATAAAGCCTATGAGTTCGAAAGAATCATTTTTGAGAGGGCTATACAGAGAGAGAAGGATAATAAAGCAATCCAACTTGCTGATAATCAGCGATACCCCCCAAGGCATATCTGTAGCATCAAACTCTGTAGCCCTTCATAGGAAAACACTAGAAAGATACATAGAATATCATCGGGATTACAAATATTCATTGGAACCTGTAGAAGTTGAGGACGATGCTCCAAGATTTGTCAAACTGGCGGCTTTTTCTGCAGAGTTGGCTAACGTTGGACCGATGGCTGCTATCCCTGGAGCTTTAGCTGAGATTGCAGTCGAAGACATGGTTCATCAAGGCTCTTCGGTCAGTTTGGTTGAAAATGGTGGAGAGATTGCATGTATATCTAATAGACCTGTCAACGTAGGGATTTATGCAGGCCCCTCTCCTCTCTCTGGTTGTATAGGCTTTCAACTATTGCCAGATGATTCTCCTATTGGCATAGCGACTAGCTCCGCTACGGTCAGTCATGCCTTGAGCTTCGGCAATGCGGATGCAGCAACAGTCATCGCAAAGTCTGCGGCTTTGGCTGATGCAGCGGCTACAGCCGTCTGTAATGCAGTGAAAGGTTCTGATGCTGAGGCATCCGTTCAATCTGGACTGGAAGTAGCTGAAACTATACCAAATGTTAGAGCTGCTATAGTCATTCGTGGAAGATATGTAGGCAAAGTTGGCAAATTGCCAAGACTTCTAAAGCTAAATGGTGACCTTGACGACTTATTCAAAGCAAGTTTGCATGAGATATTTCCACATAAGACGGGTTTTCTTTAAATACTAAATTCTTTTTGAGCCAAATTTTCTATTAGGAATCAACATTTTGCCATTGCAAAACAATGCTTAAACGCACGTCCTAATCATGATAAAAGGGGGTCGTGGCCTAGCTTGGTTTATGGCGCTGGCCTCGGGCGCCAGAGTCCTTTAAAAAGGCTGAAGGTCGTGGGTTCGAATCCCATCGACCCCACTAATTCAATGATTCTTGTAAGATGACTGGTCGGCTCAAAGTTTCAGATCCACGAAATCTCGATTTTATTTGAAATTGTGATCGTAATCATTTCCTTGAATATGACCGTCAAAAAGAAAAAGACCTGTGGTTGTGGTTTTGCAACGACATTTGCAGCATATGTATTCTGTGTTTAAGCGAGACTTTTTTCATTCGATATTCAGGAAATGATGCAGTATTCTTTATTCTTTATCGTAACGGTATCTATACTTGTCTCTATATGGAAGTTATATGATGAATCATAAATCTGATTATTTCAGTCGCCTTATTGGTCTTGATTTGTCAAAAGAAGAATATGGGTATGAGCATCGCACAAAACTAAGCATAACTGTTGAAACGCGTAATATTTCAAGGATATTGTGGATTTGCTTTCAGATATTTGAGATATTTTGATTTTTGTCTAAAACTTTAAGAGAAAGTACAAAAATATTGTAATCATGAAACTGAATCCCATTGGAATCGTAGGCGGCATAGTTATGATAATATCTCCCTTTATTCCCTGGCCAATTCTGAGTTTGCTGGATTTGATCCTAATAAACGATCCTTGGGGAGTACACTACGTATTCCTGATCGTTCTGATTCTACTGCTAGCTGGTGGTATTGTATCTTTCTCTAGGGGTCTCATAGGAGGTATTATTGGTGTAGTCGGAATGATAATCTTCACTGCACTTGTTCTTTGGCTAACCCTCGGATCTTCTCCTTTCTTTGGCCTAGGATACTATTTAGGATGGACAGGTTCTATCATAAGCTTAGCTTCCATCTTTTACAAGCCACATAAAGCCCCTGCTTCTTCCTCTTCTTCTAAACAATAAAGTGGATGTAGGTCAAACGAAGTCGAGCCAATCGAAGTACTTCTCATCTTCGCCTCTAACTGCCCTAAAGAACACGCTTTGAAGCCTCTCGGTTATAGGGCCTCTAGATCCGTTTCCTATGATTCTCCCATCTATCTCCCTTATCGGCGTAACCTCTGCAGCGGTACCAGTGAAGAAGGCTTCATCCGCAAGGAATAACTGCTCTCTCAGAATATCCGTCTCCATGGTTGAGATACATTGATCTTTGGCTATTGATATTATAGAATCTTTGGTTATGCCTTGAAGAGCTCCTGCACATGGAGGCGGTGTCATTAGCATACCCTTCTTGACTATGAAAATATTCTCACCGGGTCCTTCAGCAACCCTGCCATTGAAATTGAGAAGAACGGCCTCATCGTAGCCACATCCTAGAGCCTCCAACTTCGCCAAAACCGAATTGACATAGTTTGCAGCCACTTTGGCCAAACATGGCAACATACGTGAATCTATCCTTAACCAAGAAGAAACTTTGCATCGAACTCCTTTCCTCAAACCTTCTTCACCCAGATATGTTCCCCAAGGCCAACAGGCTATTGCGACATCGACAGGATTATCCTTGGGATTAAGGCCCATCTCTTTATAGCCATAGTAGGCTATGGGTCTTATGTAGCACTCTCTCAAATTGTTCGCCCTTACGGTCTCCTTCACGGCTTCAAAAATCTCCTCCACAGCGAAGGGGATTCTCATCATCATGACCTTGGCACTATCAAAGAGCCTTCTTGTGTGATCCATTAACCTGAAGACAGCTGGACCCTTTCTTGTTTCGTAGCATCTTATCCCCTCAAAAACGCTTGTGCCATAGTGAAGCCCGTGAGTAAGAACATGAATCTTGGCTTCGTCCCATTTTACAAATTTACCGTTCATCCAGATCAGTTCAGTCTCGATCAAAGCTTTTCTTAAGCCAACCTTTGGCTCTCTCTCGCTATAATTCTTTTGGTGATCATCATGAAAAATGAGATTTTGATAAACTTTAATATTTGATAAACCTTAATATTTGACAAGAAGCACTTCGCCAAAAGGCGCTAGGTTACACTAAATTGGTAAAAAATTTGACCGATCCAAGGGTTCTTCTGTCCAAAAATACTGGTGGGAGGTATTTGCTCTCGGGCAATGAAGCCATTGCTCGGGGAGCAATAGAAGCAGGAATCAAAGTTGCAACAACCTACCCAGGAACTCCTTCTTCCGAGATTGCGGATAGTCTTTCAGAAGCTGCAAAAGATGCTGGAATTTACATGGAGTATTCCACGAATGAAATTGTTGCAGTGGAAGTGGCAGCTGGAGCATCTTTATGCGGAGTTAGAGCCTTTTCCTGCATGAAGCATGTTGGCTTGAACGTTGCCTCTGACGCTATTATTACTTTGGCTTACACAGGGGTCAGAGGAGGATTTGTAATTGTTACAGCTGATGACCCCGGTTGCTGGAGTTCTCAGAATGAGCAGGACAATCGATACTATGCTCTCTTGGCCAATCTGCCTTGTCTTGAGCCTTCAAATTCTCAGGAAGCAAAGGACTGGATAGTGCATGCCTTCGATCTTTCTGAGAAGTTTGAGTTGCCTATTCTATTTCGTACTACAACGAGAGTAAGCCATGCTTTGGCCCCGGTAGAGTTAGGATCGATTCATGAGGGATTGAATCATGGCAAATTCATCCCAGAAGTAAGGCGCTTCGTTATGGTGCCGGATTTCGCAAGGCTAAGGCATTCTGTTTTGATCAACAAGATGGATTCCATAAAAGAGCTCAGCGAAAACTCGCCTCTGAACGAGATCGTTGGAGAAGGGGGTAGGATGGGTTTTGTGACCTCTGGAGCATCCTTTAACTACACGATGGAAGCCATAGATGTTTTAGGGATAGAGGCTTCGGTTCTGAAGATAGGATTCATTCATCCATTCCCCGAGCGACTTGTCAAAGATTTCATAAAGGGATTTGAAGAGGTTTTTGTAGTTGAGGAGCTTGAGCCTTATCTTGAGAATGCTGTAAAGTCTTCGGCCAGCACTCTGGGCTCAATGAAAATACATGGAAAATTGAATGGCTTCTTGCCGAGAAACGGTGAACTATCAACAATCATTGTCGCTACTGCTTTGGCAAAGATCTTGGAGAAACCTTTGCCGAAAAATTTCATCAACGAAATTCCTATTGAAGAAATAAAGAAGACCTTACCTCCTAGACCTCCAGTACTTTGCCCCGGTTGCCCCCATAGAGCTTCTTTCTATTCGATGAAGAAGACTATGAAGGGTGCAGAGATAGACTGCACAGACATAGGTTGCTACGCTCTAGGCATTCAAGTTCCTCTTAAAATAGGTGATCTTCTGATATGCATGGGTGCCAGTGTTGGTACTGCCTGCGGCATGAGCAAGGTTCAAGAAAGGCCAGCAGTGGCTATAGTGGGAGATTCCACTTTCTTCCATGCATCTATTCCAGGATTGATAAATGCCGTCTATAATGGGCACAGAATGATTCTAGTGGTATTGGATAACTACGCTACAGCCATGACAGGCTTTCAGCCACATCCTGGAACAGGGTTCACTGGCATGGGTACAAAAGGTAAGAGAGTAATCATAGAAGAAGTTGCCAAGGGCTGTGGTGTAGAGCATATTGAAGTGGTAGATCCATACAATATTAAACAGACATGCGATGCCTTCAAAAGAGCCATGGAATACCCAGGACCATCTGTAGTGGTAGCTAGGCAGAAGTGCAGTCTACTGGCCATTCAAGAAAAGAGAAGGAAAGGCGAGAGGGTGATTCCATACTATATCATAGAAGACAAGTGTAACAACTGCCTTGCATGCATAAAGGTGCTGGGTTGTCCCGCGATAAACGTCTTGAATCAAAGAGTGACCCTCGATGCAGATCTATGCACTGGCTGCGGTGTCTGTGCACAAATCTGCCCCTACAAGGCCATAGAGGTCCAGGGGTGAAGCTAAATGAAAAGATGTAACATAGTAATTGCTGGCGTCGGAGGGCAAGGAGTCCTCCTGGTTGCAGAGATTCTCGGGAATAGCGCCTTGAAAGAGGGATATGACGTTAGGGTTAGCGAGATCCATGGCATGGCTCAAAGGGGTGGTAGCGTGGTCTGTGATGTCAGGATTGGTGAAAGGGTTTATGCGCCCACTACGCCAGACGGTATGGCGGATATAATGTTGGGTCTGGAACCCATAGAAACTCTCAGGCATTTGAGATTTACCTCCCCTCAGACTTTGATCGTGATGAATACAAGACTGGTCAAACCCGTCTCGATCTTGATGGGATTGGCAAAGGACATAACGTTAGATGATATAACTCAAATCGTCCATCGCTTCTACCACAGAGCTATATTGATAGATGCTATGGATCTTGCCTTGAAAGCTGGGAGCCCGCTCGTACAGAATATTGTCATGTTAGGATTATTAGCCTCATCTGAGGAACTCCCAATAAATGTCGATACTCTAAAGGAGAGCATAAGGCAACTCGTTTCTCCAAAGTATTTTGAAATGAACTTGAAGGCTCTTGAATTGGGGGAAAAAGCTGGAGAATCCTACTCATCTTCTGGGCATTAGGTACTTGCGGAGCCAAGGAGAGATGCCCTTAGGCATTTTAATTACAACTGCTACTAGGATTATGCCAATCACAAGAAGCTCGACTTTTGGATAAATCAGTATTACTACAGGGCTGATCTTTAGAGCCCATGGCTCTATTATTCGCAAAAACTCTGAGATAGAGAGCATCAGCGCCGATCCTATTACAGGCCCTTCTATAGTGACAATCCCTCCAATGATGGATATGATGATCGGCAAAAATGAAAGATTCAAGTTGTAGATCTGATCGTTTATGTAAGCTATGAAGTGGGCATAAAAAGCCCCAATCAAGCCTGCAAGAAAAGTACTCATGGTAAAAGCTAGAAGCTTATACTTGGCAACATCGATCCCTGTAGCCTTGGCTTCCGACTCATTCTCACGAATGGCGGCGAAGGCTAGACCGATCCTGGATTTGAATATCAAGTAAATTACCAAAACTGAAGAGACAGTTAGAGCCAGCATCCCGTAGTAATAATGATTGACGGAAGGAAGGAGGCTGGGGACAGCCAAACCGTGGACTCCTCCAGTAAGCCAAGCTAGCTCTCGAGTCAAGGCCACCATAATAATGCTAAATCCAAGGGTAACCAAAGCCAGAAACCATTCTCTTAGCCTTACACAAGTCACGCCTACAAGGACTCCAGCAAAGGCTGATACTAACGCGCCCAGCAGAAGTCCTAACCAAGGTATGGATGTTCGAATAGTTACGATGGCTGTCACGTATCCACCTATGCCAAGAAAAGCTGCATGGCCAAAGGATGCCTGACCAGAGTAGGCCAACAAATTCCAGCCAGAAGAGTAGCTGATGTAGAAGAGCGTTACGGTAAAGACATAGATGAAATAAGAAGAAATCCCAGATAAGGGGATGAGGAGACACAACACCGACAAAAGAATGGGTAAATAGATTCTTGGAGTCTTGAGACCGATTCTGAGATTGGAAAGCATGTTCATGCCTCTTTTTCTCCAAACAAGCCTGTGGGCCTAACTATCAGTACAAGAATAAGAATAGCGAAGGCAACGGCATCCTTCCATGTGCCTTCCAGGAAGATTACAGCACCACTCTCAGCTAGCCCATAAAGCAAACCCCCAACTATTGCTCCTACGGTACTGCCAAGCCCCCCCAAAACGATAATGGTGAAGGCTTTAAGGGCTGGCATAGCGCCAGCTAGAGGGTCGATAGGGACCATTATTGCCAAAAGAGTGCCCGCAGTCGCGGCTAAAGCAGTACCTAAACCAAAACTGAACATATCTATGTATTCAACGTTTATCCCCATCAGCATTGCCGCAGACCTATTCTGGCTGGTCGCTCTTATGGATCTCCCTATCTTGGTTCTCTTTATCAATATGTAGAAGCCAGCCATTATCAGTATAGTGGTTCCAATTACGATCAACCAATCGAGACCCATTCTTATTATTCCAAAAGAAACTGTTGTGAATTCAAAAGGACTACGAATCTGTCTTGGTTCATCGGTCCATGCTACAGCCATTGCGTTTTGTATCACATAGATAAGTCCTAGGCTAAGAATTATCTCGTTAAGTTTAGAAGTACCCAGAACTTGGCGAAAACTAACTCTTTCGGTTAATACTCCCACTATACCCATAACTCCTATAGAAACGAATATTGAAAGGTAGGGGTTAAGGCTTAAGAGGATTGAAACCCAATAACTTACGTATCCGCCCAATATCATGAACTCCCCATGGGCGAAGTTTACCACCTTCATCACACCAAAGATGAGATTGAGTCCAGAGGCCAATAACACGTAAATGCATCCGTTGATTAATCCCCATATGACTATTCGAATTAGGACTTCTGGACCGATGACCTCTGGTGGAGCAAAGAATGATCCTATGACAATTGAACTCGCAATAGCAACAGCGATAAGGACGACTATTTTTACGATGTCTGCCCTATTCATCATCTCACTACCTTCCTGCCAATAGGCCTAGCTCTTACGGAATCTTGATCCTAGCGTTTGGTTTGGCTTATGAATACTGATTCTCGTAGTCAGCTGGTAGCTCAAAATCTTTGTGCTTCAATGAATCCGGATAGACTATATGTGTTGTAAGTTCGCTAGTAGTACTGTTCCATTTCATCTGTTCTATGAAGCTAATAGGGTCAATCTCGTGGTTCTCATCGAACCATATGATTTCTTCCTTCATCAAGATCAACTTCTGAGGCATTTCTATGTTTTCTATCTCATCTCTTACTTTTGCTTTGTCAAGTGTGCCTGCATTCTTTATTGCCTCACAGGCTAGGTATATAGCATCATATGTATCAGCACCCATCATCCCAGGGATTTCTCCCCATCTCTCATTGTAGTTTTCTATATAAGTATCGACAGCAGCCGAGTAGGATTCTTCAGTTTTTGCACCGAACTTTGATTCTAGAATCTGATCATCTCCCCAACTTGTAAGAATCTCGTAAAATTGAGGCGTTTGGCAAACTTCAACCGCAATGTATACAGTGTTTAGACCGATTTGCTGCAAGCCTTGCTTTACTAGATTAGCACTTTCCTGTGTAAGGCCAGCATGGTAGATTGCATCTGGTTCTGCAGCTTGTATCAGTGCCAATTGAGTCGCAAAATCTGTAGCTCCACGCTCGAATATCTGATACTCAACAATCTCTATAGGGAGCCCCCAGTCACTTATGAAGGCTTCGGTTGTATCATGGCAACCTATACCATAAGCATCATTTCGGACGAGCATGGCAAGCCTTAGATTTCTCTCAGGATCCATCAGATTCTCTTCAATCAGAGTTGGCATTACTGTGCTATTGAGAAATTTCAATATGGTCTCTGAGTAGTCATCTATAATAGTACAATAATGGAACATGTATGTAGTGTTCTTATCGGTTCTCCTTGTAACTTGAGGAGTCGAAGCGCCAGTGATAATGAACGGCACTTCATTATCTATCGCTGGGATTTGAGAGGCAAGGGTTACACCGCTCGATACACCACCAACAAGAACGTCAACATTTTTCTCAATTATAAGCTCTGTGACAGCTATAGGACCGTCTTGTGGGCTTGTTTTGTCATCACCTACTACGAGTTCTACTTTTAGATATTTACCGTATTCTTCTACCCAAACCCCTCCAGCTGCGTTTATTTCTTCCACGGCCAAGATGGAAGCTCTTTGCATATCTGCACCCTCAGCACTTCCAGGTCCTGTAAGTGATGCAACTAATCCTATTCTTATGGTTCTCTCAGGAGGCAGAGTCAAATAGTAATAGGCAACGACCGATACTGCTATGATGGCTATTATGGCAACAGCGATAATCAACTGAGTTCTTTTCTCCAAAGCTATCCTCTATTCTCAATGGGTAAGGAGAAGAACTTCTTAAGGTTTTCTTGATGAGTTTTCTACAAAAACCGATAAAATCTCTTCGATGAATCATGAATTCAGAGACCAAGATATGCTTTTTTCACATGTTCGTTGACTATCAAATCCTCTTTCAATCCTTCAAGGACAATCTTTCCAGCTTCTAGTACGTATCCCCTGTTCGCTATCTCTAACGCTCTATGTACGTTCTGCTCTACTAGTAGTACTGTTACGCCCTTCTCGTTTATTTCATGCATAGCATTGAAGATCTTTTGCACCATAATAGGGGCAAGCCCTAGAGAAGGTTCGTCCATGATCAAGAGTTTAGGTTTCGACATCAATCCTCTTGCTATTGCAAGCATTTGTTGCTCTCCGCCACTAAGGGTTTGGGCCAACTGCTTGCGCCTTTCCTTCAGGACTGGGAATACCTGAAAGACCGTTTCCAGAGATTGATCTTTACTTTTTTCAGCTACCTTGTTATAAGCCCCCAGTAGGAGATTTTCATATACGGTTATCTTTGGGAATATCTCTCTTCCTTCTGGGACGAGGACGATGCCCTTGTTGACTACTTTGTAGGTGGGCAATTTGTCTATCGCTTCGCCAAAGAATGTCATGCTGCCAGAATTGGGATGAAGCAATCCAAGAATGGTCTTAACCAAGGTCGTCTTCCCTGCTCCATTAGGACCTAGGACCGTAACTATCTCTCCATCTTTGACATTGAGGGACACATTCCAAAGAATCTGAACATTGCCGTAGGAAGCACTTATCCCATCTATGTTGAGCAATCCAAAACCTTCTCTCCTAGGTATGATTTGATGACCGCTCCATTGAAAGCAACTTCTTTTGGAGTCCCTTCGGCTATCTTTTCTCCATGATCTAGTACTATGACTCGATCACAAAGGCACATGATTGTCTTCATTATGTGCTCGACCATCAAAATCGTAATACCGCTCTCTCTTATCCTTTCAATGATCTCGATTGCCTTCTCGCTTTCCACGTGCCCCAAGCCTGTAGTGACTTCGTCGAGAAGGAGCAACTTTGGTTCTGTAGCGAGGGCTTTGGCTAGTTGAAGTCGTCTCATCTCTGCCATGTTCAGATTCTTCGCTAGCGTCTCCATTTTGATCTCAGAAAAGTCGACAAACCTTAGAACTTCTACTGATTTCTTCTTGGCCTCTTTTACACTAGTTCTTCCTGTTTTTCCAAAAAGCACCCCTATAGCAACATTTTCTGTGGCCGTCATGTCGGGAAATGCTTGAGCTATCTGAGATGTTCCAGATATCCCCTTTCTACAAACTTCATGAGAGTTCAACCTAGAAATATCTTTTCCTTCGAACTTTATCGTCCCTGAGTCTTGCTTATAGAATCGGTTTATTATCTTCAGTAGTGTTGACTTACCTGCCCCGTTAGGTCCGACCAACCCAATGATCTCCTTTTGCTCTATTTGAAAATCAACATTCTTGACTGCTGTCAGACCTCCAAAGCTTTTCGTTATCTTTTCTACTTCGAGCAAAGGCAATGTCAATGGGCGTTAATTCTTGACCTTTTTTCTTAATATACATTTCTTTCCAAATTCGGCTGGTCTAACCGATAAGAGTTATAAGATAGACAGTCTTGAGTAAAAGGAGTGTGTCTCAATGGTGAGCCGGACTTTGTTTTACAGCGACATTGAAAGACTCACTAGGAAAGAACTTGAAGAGCTGCAATTGAAGAGATTGAAGGCAACTGTGCAAGTACTTTATGATAAGAACCCGTATTTCGGCAGGAAGCTGAGGCAAGCCCAAATTATGCCTTCTGACATAAATAAACTGGAAGATCTTTCTAAGATTCCCTTCTCCACAAAGGATGATCTGAGAATAAATTATCCCATGGGTCTTCTAAACGTAGGAATCGATCAGTTGGTTAGGTTTCATGTGTCTTCTGGCACAACTGGGGACCCGACCGTTGTGGCATACACAAAATCGGATGTTGAAAGATGGAGTGAATTGAACGCAAGATGCTTATCCATGATGGGGGTTAGAAAAGGGGATATAGTTCAGAACGCGTATGGCTACGGTCTTTTCACAGGGGGACTAGGAATTCATTATGGCGCTGAGAGGTTAGGCGCTGCGATAGTTCCTTCGAGCTCCGGAAATACGAAAAGGCAGATAAAGCTCATGAAGGATATGCATGCAACAGTGCTTGCTTGCACACCATCCTACGCCTTGTATATAGCTGAAGCCGTGATCCAAGAGGGATTAGATCCTCAAAGGGATCTTAGCTTGCGTGTAGGGGTCTTTGGCGCTGAACCTTGGTCTGAATCCGTTAGAAAGAGGTTGATGGATCATTTATGCCCTGAGCCTTACGATATATATGGCTTAAGCGAACTTTGCGGTCCTGGCGTCGCTGCCGAGTGCTGTATGAGGGATGGTTTACACGTTTGGGTAGACAATTTCATCCCAGAAATCATAGACCAAAAGACAGGAGAAGTTTTAGGGCCCGGTGAGGAAGGGGAGCTCGTATTTACTATCATCAACAAAGAAGCGATGCCCCTTCTTAGATACAGAACCAGAGACGTCTCAAGCTTAGACCTAGAACCCTGTCCATGCGGGAGGACTCATCCCAAAATCTCTCGAATAAAAGGTCGGGACGATGATATGCTGAAGATAAGAGGCGTCAACGTCTTCCCAACTCAGATAGAGTATGTTTTAGAAAAGATGGAGGAGTTGGGTGATCAATATCAGATAATTTTGACAAAATCGGGTCCTTTGGATGATTTAAAGGTAAAGATAGAAGTGAAATCCATGGCAGTCTCGGACAAGCCTTGGGAAATGGTCCAGCTCAAGAAGAAAGTAGAGAGCGAAATCTATTCTGTTTTGAATCTGCATGTGGATGTTGACCTAGTCGAACCAGGCTCTTTGCCCAGAAGTGAGGGAAAGGCGAAGAGGGTAATCGACCTAAGGGGGTCGTGTTAATGCCCGTTGCGCAGATTAGCGTATTCGTCGAAAACAAGCCTGGAAGATTCGCTGAAGTTGCCACTCGACTAGAGCATGTGAAGGTGAGGATACTGGCTTTTTGCATAGCTGATGCTGGAGACTTTGGCATCATCAGACTTGTAGTGAATAAGCCCGAAATAGCGATAAGAGCGCTGGAGGGTTTTGCCGAAAGCACCGTCCAAGTTGTGGTAATTCCCATAATGGAGCAGTTTAGCTTGTCGAAGATCGCGAATCTCCTAGGAAGCAAGAAGGTGAACATAGATTATGCCTACACATCTGCGATGACAATAAACGGAAATTTGGCTTTGATTCTCCGTGTAGACGATATAGAAAGAACCGAGAAGATACTGATAGAGAATGGTATCAAAGTATTGACTAAAGAAAGCCTTGAATAGAAAAAATCTTAAACTATAGGGATATCTGGAAATCCTAGGATTCGGGAGGCATTACCCCAAAGAATCTTCTTTTTCTGTTCTTCTGAGATAGAAACCATCTTCATTGCATCCAACTCTTGCCTACAATCAAACCACGGGAAATCACTCCCGTACATTATACGATCTATGCCTAGCAATTCTATCATCCTCTTCAGTTTAGGTTCATCTAATTCGCTATTGCATGCAGAAGTATCGAAATATACATTCTTGAAGTCCAAAACGGCATCTACCTGCTCCCACATTCTATAGCCTCCGAGATGAGCAAGTATAACAGTGAAATCAGGAAATGAAGAAAGAACCTCTACAAAGCTTCTGGGCGGGGCGTAAACCAAATCGAGAGGCTTACGTTCATTCCCTGAATGAAACAAAGCCGGCAGCTTCAGCTCTACCATTTTCTCGTAAATCGTGAATAGTCTGGGATCATTCGGATAGAAACGCTGAGCAGTAGGCTGGAACTTAACGCCCTTCAAACCCATCTTGACAATTCTTTCAAGCTCCTCCGAAGGGTTGCTCATGTTAGGATGAACCGTTCCAAAACAGTAGATTTTGGATCTTTCTCTTTTTGCGACCTCTGCACCCCAGTCGTTGAGACGGCGGACTTTTTCGGGTGAATTTGCGTATATCTGAACTACACTTACATCCACTCGAGTCTTCTCCATGACATCTAACAGGCTGTTTATTGTGCTTGGATAGACGCTATTGACTCCGTACCTTGCTCTAAGGGCTTCAGTAACCTTTGGGGCTATGTCATCAGGGAACGCATGAGTATGAACATCTATTATGGGAGTCTCCATGATTGTTTGATCGTATCTCGTTTTTCATAACGATAAAAATCTTATCCTAGAGTACGTGTTCCAGATTTGAAGTGAGAAAGTAAATCGAGAATGCTAATTAACCCACTTTTTGTTCAATCTGATGAATGGATAATGGATTTCTTTGACGTTCTGAGAAATAGACAGTCGATTCGTGCCTTCAAGAAGAAGGATGTTGAAGAGGAGAAGGTCAATATCATATTGGAAGCCATTGATTCTGCGCCGTCGGCTGGCGATCTTCAAGCCTACGAGATAGTTGTTATTCGAGATCAGGAGAGGAGGTCAGCCCTTGCTGAAGAAGCCCTTAACCAAGATTTCATAGCCCAAGCTCCGCTTAATCTCGTGTTCTTCATTAATCCAAGAAGGTCTGTAAGAAGGTATGGGCAGAGGGGCATGAGACTATACTGTCTGCAAGATGCAACTATAGCGGCAACTTATGCTCAGCTTGCGGCCACAGCTTTGGGATTAGGTAGTGTTTGGGTAGGTGCTTTTTATGAAGAACGCATAAAGAAGCTCGTTGATGCAAAGGATGATTTAATGCCTGTGGCTATCATATCCATAGGCTATCCAGACGAGGAGCCTGAGTTTACTCCACGCAGAAGAATCGATGATATCATTCATGATGAATATATCTCTAGACCTTACAAATATACACCATCAAAGCTAGGTCTATCGAGACCAACATGGTAAGATTAAGCAGCATCAGATTCCATATTCGAAGCAAGGGTATGGATAACCTTTGTTGATTCCTTTTATGGTCTCTTCTACCAGAATTTCAGAAACTTCGAAAGATTTCGAATACCAATCAATATCAACTATCGATGACTCTTCTCCATACGCAGTCATGACAGAAGCCCACAAGGGCTTGCCATAAAATGGTTTTACTATCCTTGCGTCCATCTTCATGCATCTCATAAAGCTTCTTTTTCCTTTAACAAAATATGAACAGTTTAAGCAAAATCTCGATAGCCAAATGAACTCCTTTACTCTTTGCCTTCCCTTCATTTGCTGAAGCAAACGCATCGTTTCAGCCTTTATCATCTCCACTAACTCGTTGCGTCCTTCTTCCGTGTCAAGATAGTAGTCTGGGTCCTTACTGACTTCTTCACGCCAATCCCTATTCTCCTTGGCTCCTCTCTCCATCGACAATCTTATTGTAGTGCTGGTATTTTTCCGTTCTGTATCGGTATCAAATATAGCGAGCAAAGCGCAAAGATTGTCTTCTTTGTCATAAACTATGCCTATTACCCATGATGACTTCATCCAGTTATAGCTTCTCTCGCAGTGATAGGCAAATAGTTTTTAATCTGACCACTACAAGGATAATGCTATGAGCGTGCATTTGATAGCGATGAGGGAATTCTTTGATCTAATGATCAGTATGCTGCCCATCTTCTTCATTGTAGCTTTAGCAGTAATTTTCATTTATGAATATGAAACCCTGAAAAGGGAAAAGGGCTAATTTTTTCTTCTGAAGGGATTGTTGATAGAGTTTAAATTAC
>CAYMHC010000003.1:0-28042 GCA_964390155.1 uncultured Nitrosopumilales archaeon | reverse complement strand
GAAAGTTCTTTCAATTCCCCTTCACAATGCCCACAAAATCAGTCCAGAAAGAATTGATAAAGACTGGCCTATTGCCGGAGATTAAGACATCAAAGAGGCAAAAATTGCCATTATACATTGATTATGAAGGATCAGAGACAAAGGAACCGAGCATTTGTTGCCCTTTACATAATTTGTTCGTCTCACATCCTCATCTAGATCATTCTGGCTTTATTACTCTTCTAAGGAGTGATTTGAATATTCACATGGGATCCATATCAGAGTCGATTTATTGTTCAAATATAGAAACAAGAAAGGACAGAACTTTAGAGAACAAGCTCTACTGGAACTTGCCAAAGAAGGACGAAATCGAACCTAGATTGAGATTCTTGAGGTTTCATGATGGCACGGAGATAAAGGTTGATGAATTAAAGGTCACTCCTTATTCAGTAGATTATAGTGTCCCTGGAGCCTACGGTTTTATAGTAGAAGGCTCTTCGGCTAGAATTGCATATACGGGTGACTTTAGATTCCATGGACTAGCGCAAAATCTCTCAAAGAAGTTTAGGGACAGACTGAAAGAGGAGAGCCGGATGTACTCATAGTAGAAGGTACGAATATGAACTTAGGGCGCTTGGGCTCTGAAGAAAAGGTTGAAGAAGATGCTCAAGAATTACTTGAAAATAGTTTTAGATTAGGTAATAAATTGGCAATAATAGAGGTCAAATCGAGCGATATAGATAGAATCAACACCTTCGTTAGAGTTGCAGAGAGCCTTGATAGCATAATAGCTATTACTACAAGAGTTGCTTACATCCTCGACAAGATAAAGCGATCCGGATTGAATGCAAGATTGCAGCATGGCATACCGAAGTTGAAGGATGAAGTAAAGCTTTTCACAAAAGACAGGCTCATGAGATGGGAGAAAGAGCTTCTGGAAAGGCACAATGACATTGATATTCTTGATGATAAAGCCATAATCAACCCTAAAGAAAGAACGGTTTTACTTGATTCTGGCAGGTTCAAAGTCTTTGATACAACTCCTCCAAAAGGTTCTCTTTACATACAAAGCGTATCTGAGCATGTAAGCGAAGAGGAAGAGTACGATGAAGAGAGGTTCATCAACTCATTAGCCTCGTACGGCTTGATCGTTTATCGCCTTCATAGCTCAGGTCATGCAACCCCTTTAGATCTTGTGGAATTCATAAACCAAGTTAAGCCAAGAATGCTAATTCCAATTCATACAGAACACCCAGAGGCTTTCTACGAATTATTTAAGGAAATTACAGGCGTCACAATTCCAGAGAAGGACTTGCCAATAACCATTCCCTAACTTCGGAGAACTCTTGTCAAAAAGGTGGCTTGGATCGGGCTAGAGATCAAGAGAAATAAAGGAGTATATACTCTCATAATAAACTTGGCCAAGAGGGCCAACTTAGAAGTAGGAAGCTTAGGATCATGTAAATTTGAGAAGGGATGGTATGCTTACACCGGATCTGCTTTAGGCGTAGCAGGATTGAAAGGTAGAATTGAAAGGCATCTAAGAACAGATAAGATATGCTTCTGGCATATAGACTACCTTTTGCAGAGCAAGCATTCATCCGTCAAAGCAATAGTCTGTGCAAAGACTAATATGAGATATGAATGCAAGATTGCAGAAGAGATTTCTCATATGAATGTGAAGCCTATAAAAGGGTTTGGGATCAGCGATTGCAGAGAAAGCTGTGAGAGCCATCTGCACTATGTTATGAATGGTTTTAATGAAACACTTGGGAGCATCCTTAATGCGTATAGTAATTCAGGCTTGAAAGCCAACTCTTACCTTTTGACATGAACCTTGTCAAGAATGGTTGAAATATATTAATGCCCGTCCAATTATCGAAATGGGACAGATAACGATCACAGGTAGAGAAGCGGGAACATTCTCGGAGATAGGCATCGCTTTGGAGGCGAAGAAAAAAGTCGTAGCATTGAAGTCATCGAGAGGCCTTGCTGCTATGCTAGGCGGCGTAGTCATAGATGTTTAACAGAAAATCTCTGCTAGTTCAGTTGAAGAAGCCTCAAAACCGGCTTTTCTATGATATCAAAAGAAATTCTACAGAGCTCTTGCCATCATACAGGCATCTTCTCCATCTCTGTAGTAACATCCGAGCCTAGATACAACTTTGAAGCCCAATTTTTCATAAAGCCCTATGGCATCTGAGTTAGATACTCTCACTTCAAGGAAGACTTCTGAGCAGTTCTTATTTTTCAAAGCTTTTAGCGCTTCTTCAACAAGGCCTAGTCCCAATCCCTTTCTGCGATATTCCTCCAGGACTGCTATAGAGACTATGTGTCCTTTTCTGGCCAGTCCAAATTTGTGAAGAGTAGATAAACCATACTCACTCCTGCACATAATATAGCCAACCAACGTGCCATCCTTTTCAGCTACAAGAAAGGTTTCAGGTAGTTCGTCCAATATTTCTTCAAAAAAAGGATATGCGTAATTCTCGGGTAAACAGGACAGATTTATCGAGATTACACCAGAAAGGTCCTCTTTGTTACACCTTCTAATTACATGATCACTTATCTTCCTAAGGATGACCTTCTGCAACTCCACCAAGTAAGGTTTTTATTTTAAGCGAGTCTTTAAGCTTTTCAGGATCATAGATTCACAAGGAATTGATTTCTAATGGAAGGGATTCAACCAAGGAATTCTTTATCTGATTATGAGATGATAGCGAGTATTGTGAATTCTCGTTTTGTCATCAAAAATCATTACATTAGATATGGGGACGCAATTGAATTTGGGGTTGACCCTTTGGCAGATCTAAAGAAAAGTTTTGCGGAGGTAGCCAAGCAACTCAAGCCAAAAGGTTTTATCGCTTTCTTGAGGAGGTCAAATGGTGACTTAATCCTCCTAGTACGTAGAGCTACCTACATTGCTCATTTCAGCAAAAGAACGCCCTTACTTCTTTTCTTGATAGCCACAGGGACCGTCGTACTAGATGGCTGGTTGCGTGCATCTGCTTTCTCGGGAATATCTGGTATCAATTTTGAAACCTTCATCTTAACGCTATTTTACACATTAGCCATCATAGGGATCGTGGGAACTCACGAGCTTGGCCATACAATAGCATCATACGCACATGGCGTCAAATCCTCACTACCATACTTTATTCCAGGCTTTCCAGGCCTTTTACCAACCTTCGGAGCCGTCACAACCTCCGGTGAACCTCCTTTGAATCGAGACGCTCTTTTTGATCTAGGTCTATCGGGTCCTATAGCGGGATTAATTGTGACCGTTATGGTGGCCATACCTGGGGCCTTAACCTCCGTATCTATGCCACCTACTGGCGATGCACATATTATGACTTTAGACGCAAGTCTGCTGATGAAGGTCATCTTCACACTAACAGGAAGAATCCAAGAAGACATAGTTCTATCTCCCTTGGGCTTTGCTACATGGCTTGGGTTTGTAATCACTTTCCTTAATCTGTTGCCAGCCTGGCAGCTTGATGGCGGTCATATAGCAAAGGCTGTGTTAGGAAGAGAGAAGCATAGGATAACTACTACACTAAGCATAATAGTTCTTGTCTTGTTAGGATATTGGTTGATGGCCCTTCTCTTGGTAATTCTATCCATGAGGAGAATGGAAATAAGGCCTATGGATGACGTTACGCCGGTATCAAAAGGCAGAAAATACATTTACATTTTCGTGATACTTCTTGCCATCGTTCTAGCTCCTATACCTTCCTTGCTCTAGAGTTTCTATCAATGACTCTGGGTCGTCAAGAGAGTATTGGATGCGTCAGTTGCAACACATAATTTTGCTCTTGTTCCAAGGTTGCCTATTAGGTAATCTAGAGCATCGCTAGCTTTCTTAAAGGTGCGTAATCCAAGTTTTGTTTCAGAGTAGTGATTCGGCAGAGTAGATATTAATGCAATGTTGTATGATTGCAAAGCGTTTTTGAGATATAACAAATCCTCAAACCCTTCCACGTACTTTCCATATCTAACAAAATCATCCGAATTTAACCTATTGGTAACGCAAAGCTTGAGGGCCTCTGAGCCTAGTCCTTCTGAACACTCCGTCAAGAGAATAACCATGCCCTTCTCACTTAAGCCTCCTATGACGTTCCAAAGCGATTTTAACGACGACGACAGAGTAAGGCTTTTTGATGGGTCGCCTAAACTCGTCAGTATTGCACGGGCTGGTTGGTGCAAAACCTTCCTTGCAGATTCGTAGAGCTTCTTTGATGCTTTGGAATGAGTATCAGCGATATTGCCAAGAAATATATCAGATACTTCACCTTTTGTACCTAAGACTTCTATAGAGAAGATTTCTCCTATTTCCTCCGCTACCCTTGATGCGAACCAAGCTGCGTTAGTTTCCAAACCAGGCTTAGGATTTTCATCTGAACGTCTCTTGAACGCTTCTCCCACCAATTTTTGGTCAATAGCTTGGATCATAGAGACAGGCCCTCCTCCGAAGCCGAACAAAGGATCGAAGCCTACCTCAGATATTACCATTCTTCGATGCTCTGAGAAGATTCTAGGTACCCTAACTTGAAAACCGTCTGAGACGCCAGCACTGACTGAAGGGTCCCCGATAGCCAATACATTTGAGAATTTTTCTCCAATGGTTTTCTTCGCAGCCTTAAGATGGTTTTTCTTAACAGCGACAACAAAATCTTTTGATTTGCCCTTTTCTATCTGCAAATCTATGAAAGATTTCAAAACTTTAAGGGTTGCACTTGTCACATCCGATAATATCATAATCGATTTCTCTGTTATCTCGATGCTACTCAAAGCCCCATAAAGGGATTCATCATCGAGCTTCTTCATGCTTGGCTCTAAAATCTCTGCCAAGTTTTCAGCCCTTATATCCACAGCAACCTCAACTTGACCATAGGGCAGCCATATTTCCATTTAATAGAAAAATCAAACCATCCATATATAAGTATGCGGAGTAAGAAATGTGCAAACAAATTCTAAAGAATCACAAATTCTTTGACCTTGGTTCAGGAATGCTTAAAGCTTAGAAGTATTGTAAAAACCAATCAGATTCTTTTGAGTTGGGACAAGAGAAGGTTTGAATTGATCAGGGAACTTGGAAGAGTCCTTATCAAGATTGGAGCCCTTCAATTTGGAGCCTTCACTCTCACAAGTGGAAAGATGAGCTCCTATTACATCGATCTTCGTGTAGTACCTAGCCTTCCTGGAGTCTTCAAGAGAATAACGGAAACCTTTGTTGAAGGCATGAAGAACATGGTAGGTCTAGAAAGAATAGACGGAATTGGGGGAATACCTACCGCCGGGCTTACCTATGCTACAGCTGTGGCATACAATCTCGAAAAACCTCTCGTATATGTGAGAAAGGAGCCAAGGGAGCATGGTACTAAAAAGAGGGTTGAAGGCCTTCTAAGACCGGGGAGTAGGATTCTAATCCTGGATGATCTTGTAACCACGGGAAGCTCAATTCTAAGGGCGTCTGAAGCTATAAGAAGTGAGGGAGGAATAGTTGAGGATGCTCTGGTTCTCATAGATAGAATGGAAGGTGGAAGAGAGAGATTGTTAGCTTCAAACATACAGCTCAAGGCCCTTACCATGATAACTGAGCTAGCGGATCTCCTCTATGATATAAACATAATTGCAGAAGATCAAAGAAAGGCAATATACAGAATGGTCAAAACAAAATGATTTGATGAAACAAAAAACAGGTTTAGTTGCCACCCGCTAGGTTCTATCATCATATTTTTGAGATTCTCGATTTCTCTAATAAGACAATCCTTCGAGAATCTACCGCATTCAGTATTCGATCTCTCAGCAGCTCACCCTCAAGTTTCAACTGTCCGATCCGTTCGATTTCTTCAGCTAACTCTTCGTCTCCTAAGACATCTTTGACCCACCTTTCTATATCACCCCTTGGGGTATGAAACTCTAGGGATCTTACATTCACTGTTTTGACCTTCTCTCTGAAGTCCCATAGACTGCAAGCAGAGATACCCGTGAATTCTTCTGGTCCGATCCCGGTGTGGAAAAAGAAGCTTTTTTCCAAAGGCACTGATACGAAGATTCCCTTCAATTTCTCAGGCAAGGCACCTATGGCTATTAGACCTAGCCCAGATAATTCGTATGTTAACGGGTATTCTCGAATTCTGCTCAAAAGGTTTTCTTCCTCTAGGTGGTTCAGAAGGGCAGTCAAATCTAATACTGTATAAGGTCTACCCATTTTCTGGGCTAGCTTTTCGGCCGTAGTTCTTTGTACATTATGGATTGTCTTTAGGATTTTTGTATCCTGTTCCGTTAGTTGAGAGATAAGATTCAACTCCAATTCAGGTGTATGTACACTATAATATGATTTATGTGAAATGAACCAACTAGAAATTCGGAAGTAACCCTTCTTGAGATATAATGTAGAAGAAAATGCTATACTAATTGAAAAAATAGGATGGTGAAAGTGATGGATTAATAGATCATAAGTTCTTTTTCTTCAAGCAAGGTATGAAGATTGTTAACAGCCTTGTAGACCTCGACTTCTTTCTTAGCACCCGTGCAAACGAGCTTCCCGCTTGCGAAGAGAAGTATAACCGTCTTAGGATCGACCATCCTATAAATCAAGCCAGGGAATTGTTCAGGCTCGTACATGGATCTCTCCAATTGCCTGGCTGCTTCCTCAAGATGCACTTTTCCACCAAGGCTTGCAGAGGCAACTATATTCTGTATTTCTATGACAGGTTCATTCACTATTTCTACGCTTCCTTTTCTTAATTTGCTGACAACAGTCTTGACTGCCTTTATGGCTTGATCTTCCGATTTCGCGCCTGTACATACCATCTTACCAGAGCTGAAGATGAGAGTTGCGGTCTTAGGAGCTTTCAATCTGAATACCAGTCCCGGGAATTGATCTGGACGATACTCAACGTCTGGGAAGAGCCTCGTGATAGCGTTCAAATCTATATTTTGATTGACGGAGGCAGAAGCAACCACATTTTCAATACTTACAATAGCTTTTGTGAGAGGCAATATAAACTCCGCTTATCTTGAATAAAACCAGTATTTAAATACTGGGTAGGTACAACGTTCTCTCTCTTTCTTTCGGTCAGAAATAATTCAATAACGAATATTATGATAACTATAGTTATAAGGAATATGTAATTAACGGGATAGGGGAAAAGGAAAGCAAGGTAACCCAGACAGGGAATCTTGAAACCTATGTACTTACCTATTATGTCTTCTTCAGTAACGGTCCAAGGATCGATGACGCCTCCATTTGCATCTCCCCACGTCCTTATGGTCCTATCTTCATAATCGATGGAGTTGACCCTGTGCACTATTATGTCTTCTGAATCTGTTGGCCTATAAAACACTATTATATCGTCTACCTTCAGATTATCAAAAGACTCGGCCTTGATTACTATGAAATCGCCCACATTTAGAGTAGGAACCATGCTCCCGCTGGATACACTGAAGAAGGGAGTCGATGTTCCCAAAGCAACTCTTGGTAATAGCCAGACAACACTTATTATCGCCAAGACAATTATGATATAAGTTGTAGCCTTGAGCAAATTCTTCTTCTTGATCTGAATGACTTGAGGTTTTTCCTCACCCATACTTAATCTCGTTCTAAGCCTTATTATCTACGTAGATAAATTTTTACATTGCGTTCTTAAAATAATCAGATAGCCAGAGGAGATCGAGACGAGACCGGCTACACTATTCAAATTGATTCCATATATTGAAGATGGCAGGCACGATTTGATGAAGATCGCTTCCAAAAGTGGGCTAAGTCATGGAACATTGAGAGAAGCGTTGGCCTTTCTTGAAGGTGAGAATATTGCTGAGATAAATGAGGATACCGTCCGATTCGAAGAGGGAGCTAAGGTACTGGCTTCGGTTTCGACTTTGAAGCTAGGCTCAAGTATAGATGAAGTCTCCAAAGTCCTGAGCTGGAAAGACTTCGAAGAATTCATTTCCATGATTGTGGATTACAATGGTTATAAGGTTCATCAGAACTTTAGACTCAAACGCCCTAAGATAGAGATAGATGTATTGGCAATTAGAGAAGGGAAGGGTTTGGCCATAGATTGCAAACATTGGCACCGCCCGTTTGGATTGTCGGGTATATCAAAGGTGGCGAAAGCCCAGATAAAAAGAGCTGAAATGCTTATGATGAGCGATGAGGTAAAAAGGCCTACTTTGTCATACGTAATCCCAGTAATAGTTACCCTCTATAGCGAGCAAGTCTTCTTTGTAAGCAAAATTCCTATAGTGCCAGTAGATAAGTTCTCACATTTTCTTAATGAGCTTGATGGAATACTTGATTTGATTTTGAAGGTTAGATGATTAGATCATATCCTAATAAATCCAACTCTCTTTTCAATAAGCTTCAATAGCCCAAACAAAGCTAATACCAGATAGCCTATCAGGAGTACAGCAAATAAGAATTGGGACGGCATTGGAATATCTGGAACTATGATCAGCATTGACAGAAACGGTGAAGCTCCGAGGTATGCACCTAGTACAGGCAGGATGATGATAAGGAAGTATCCAATAGATATGCTGCCCTCTTTGGGCATTTGAACTAAGATCAAAGTTAGAATTGCAAAGGCCGAAGAGAAGCAAGCTATGGCAAGGGCACTTAAGATGAGCCATAGAGAGGATAAGCCAAGGAAAGGAAGAGAGACCATTAACAGGCCCCAAGGCATAATCAAGGCTAATATCAGAAGGGCGATGAAGAAGGACTTGAAGTACTCTACTATTCTTCCACCAGAGGTCAAAATTAGCCATAGGTTCTCTCTTTCGTAAGAATTCCATGACATGGCTAGGATAGAGGGAACTAGAGCGCTGTAGAAGGTCAACATGAAAAGAGATGACTGTATAGCTCCTGCGCTTGAATCTGGTGAAAAGTTCAAGGATAGCATGCTGACTGCTCCATAAATGGCAAAGAGTATTATAACTGAGAAAAGGCTCCCATCTCTGATTATACGGATGAGATGCTTTTTCGTCAGAAAGCTTGTCAAAGAACCTTTTGTAGGGTCAACAGTTAGAAAAGTGGTCAAAGGTCCAAACCTTTCAACCATCCTCCTCTGCTGTATGGCTTGAGCCTGAGGTCTGCTTTCAACAAAGGATAGCATCACAGTTGGTCTGATATGATAGAACAGGTTCCTTTTTGACATGAGATAATGAAAGGCAAAAGCGACAACAACAAAGATCCCTAGAGAATATGTGCTAAATAACTCAAAGGAACTTTGCTCCAGTAAATGTACGATAGCTCTCGCTGCAAAGGTAGATGGATATGGTAGATTAGAATATTCCACTGGGAAAAGACCCATAAAACTTAGGCTCGGCAATAGAAGGGAGGCCATTATCCCTCCGATCAAGACCTTAGTTCTTTTGTGGGGAGCAATGAGGTTCATAATTCCAAGAGACTGCATTATTAGAAGTATAAGGAATACATATATCTCATAGATAAGAGTCATGCTCAAAGCTATTGGAGCGTTTATTCCTAACCTTAAAGTCAAGCCGATGATAAAAGGGATTGAAGGAGAAAAGAGAACGTGAAGGACTATGAATTGGAAGATCAGGTCCGAAAGAATATATTGTCTAGGTTTCATAGCCGAGGTGAAGAAGAAGTCTAGTTCTGTTTGAAAAGCTGTCACACCACCCCTTAAGCTCAAGACTAGAATAAACGCAAGGAAGAGAGAGAGGAAGGCTGAAAGGATATCAACAAAGCGATAGGACTCTGCCCAGTAAGGTGTATCAGGCAAGGCAACTCCAAAGAAAAATCCCATAGAATTAAGACTCAAAAAAACAAGGATGCCTAGAATGAGACTGGCCTTTGATGCTCTTAGTGGGCCGAAGTACTGCTTTATTTTGAAGATTGAGATGTCTATGATTTTGCCCATTTATTCTCTCTTCTTAAAAAGACCGAAACGCCTTCTTCCTATCGGTTTCTCTTCAACGACTTCCTCGGCTTCTTTAGTCAGCTTCAAGAATATCTGCTCTAGGGTTGAACCCTCTCCAATCTTGGCTATGCCCCTCAGTTTTTCCAAACTGCCAGAGACTACGTTTTTACCGTTATGGATTATGCTCACTCTGTCACAAAGCCTCTCTGCTGTGTCTATCATGTGTGTGGAAACTAGAACTGATCGACCTTCATTCACCATTTCTTTCAACTTGATTTTAATACTATGTTGTCCAGTAGGGTCTACACCAATGAAAGGTTCGTCCAAGATCAAAAGGGATGGTTTGTGAATCAATGCTGCAGAAAGAGCCAATTTCTGCTTCATGCCTCTTGAAAATGAGACAACGAGATCCTTTCTCCTCTTCTCAAGATCAAAGAGTTCAAGATAGTACTTGATTCTATCTTTGATTTCTTTTGATGATATATCTCTAATCTTTGCCACGTATCCCAAGAATTCTTCAGCCGTTAAATACTCAGGCAGAGTAGGATTCTCAGGCAAGTAGCCTATCTGCTTTTTATAATCATACGGCTCTTCAGATATATCCACCCCATCGACCTTAACTATTCCTTTTTCCGCCTTCAAGAGTCCTACAACAATTTTTAGCGTAGTCGTCTTGCCGGCTCCATTAGGGCCTAGAAGCCCGAATATTTCGCCCTTCTTGACTTCGAGATCAAGTCCTCTGACCGCCTGATGGCCATTATAACTCTTCCAGAGATTCAATATTTCAAGTATAGAGTGGTCATGAGTGCTCATAATGCACCCTCATAAGAGCATGATGTGTGTCATGATTTATACTTTGGTTACAAACGATACTTCGACTAAATTCACAATTCTTTCTAACGAGAATTTGTCTTAGTGCCCCTTGATTATGGTCTAACGTACTGACTTTCGATAATGATACCACTCGAGAGGACAAGGGCGTGGAGGTTGATGTTTGAGCCACCATCTCACCGAATAATATTCAGGTTGCTCTTCTTCTGCCCTTTTTACTGAATCAGCCATGATTTTGCTCTTCAAGACCAACACCTTTACATTTCCTCGAATTAAGGATAATATATATCTTGTCCCTTTAAAGTATATTAATATAAATTTACACCATACAATATATAATCCTAGTTGCCAGCTCAGATTAGCATACTAACAGCACCAATCAAGACAGCAGTTATTGAAGGTATAGAACACTTGTTCCAAGTCGTTTATTGTGACATTCATGCATTCGCGAGGATTTGTTTCACACAAATTTTGGAGGGCTGCATTTTCTAATCCTTGCCGCTTCTTCGTACTTCCCGATGTTTTTTATGACCCTTAATGGATGGGCATCTTCCATATTGAAATCATTTATCTTGTCTACAGGAATCGGCAAAGAGACTAATCCTGTCTTATAATGAATCGAATATGGAGCCCTAACATCCCCCATGGGCTTTAAAGACGACCAATCGACCAAAATCTGAGAAGCCCTCTCCTCTTTATGTGCGACTTTAGATGTTGTTATCTTTTTTCCGCGCTTCACAATGTTTGGGAAAAAAGTAACTATTTCATCGATCTTATTCTGAAGTCTTTCTTCAAATCTATTCTGGATGGCTATGGCCATCTCCCTGTAAGTCTTGAATAAATCCCCTTTACTTCTTAATTCACTGTTGTCAAAGCTTGCCCATATCTGGAAACCTCTTGAGCCACTAAACTTAGCCATAGGTTCTACTTCTAGCTCTACAAGAAAATTCGACAGTTCAAAGGCAATGTATTTTATGAAATCGAAGCCTTTTTTGGTCGTCATTATTTCTGATCCTGCATCAAGATCTAGAATGAAAAAATCTGGCTCATCAGCATTAAGCTTATGGACATAGGGAATGAAATCTATGCAATGGTCAAAAACCAATGACATGAGCTTGCTCTCTGAATCTACGGTTAGAAAGATCGGCTTTGGCTTATACTTTGCATAACGCACAAATATAGCATCTACCTCTTTTATGGGGTCTTTCTTTCCAGAAAATATTTTTACAGCAGATACAGGTCTATCCTTAAGAAAGGGTAGCATATATTTGGCAATACGAAGATAGTACTTTTTAGCCAACCAGACCAAAGTGTAAGAGCGGTTCAATTCTCTCTCCTTTTCAAGAATTATCTTCTCCATAATCTTCTCTCCTTCTATGCTCAAAGAATAGCCGTCATCGAAACGCTCAACTAAACCCTGAGAGATAAGGTCATTTATCGTCCTCTCGACTTCATCTTTGTTAGTTTCCCTTTTTTCTACAAATAATATATCTCTATGAGTCTTCTCGAATATGTGACCTATACCTATGCGCTTACGTTCCTCCTTTATTGACAATAGCAATAGGATCCTATCAGAAATTGTAGCCATAGATTCCTCCTTCATCAACATACTAATATCCATGATTTGTCTTAGATTGGAGCAAAGAGTTTGAGCATAAAGGCCGTAATCTTCGATCTCGATGGAACTCTAGTAAAATTTGCACTAGATTTCATAAGAGCACGTAAGGAGGCTATTGAGGAGATAAAAGGAAGAGGAATAAAGGTTGACGACTTGTCCGAAAGTCTAAGTTTATACTCTATGCTCAAAATAATAAAGAAGCGTGCCGATAAAAGAATCCTTTCAGATCTGAAGAATTCTTTGTGGGATATTTTGGAGAAGATGGAACTTAAAGCTGCGAAAGAGACCGATATTCAACCACATGCGCTTCAGGCTTTAACGAGAATAAAGAATCTTGGGCTCAAGATGGCAATAGTAACTAACAATGGACGCAAAGCCACGAGCATTGTAACAAGAAAGTTTGGATTAAAGGATTTCTTTGACGTAATTGTTACGAGGGAGGATTCTGAGAAGTTAAAGCCAGATGGCGGGAGCATAAAAAGAGCAATAGAGATTTTAGGAATTAACCTAAAAGAGGCAATATATGTTGGAGATGGCGTTATAGACATTTTGGCGGCAAAGAAGGCCAAAGTCATTTCCGTGGCTTTACCAACTGGCGTATCGAATGTCAAAAACTTAATCGAAGCTAAGCCTGATTATCTCATCGTTTCTTTGGAAGACGTCATAAACTTGCTTGATCATTTGAAGGTTGAAGAAGATAAAGTATAATAGAGCGGAAAGAGATTTTCATTAAGACGACGATGATGTCTCAGAGTTAATCGGAATGAATGAGATGAAGGCATTTGACTGAGTCGTCAAGTAACTTAAAAGGCCGAGTCTTGGAGAATTGTGGGACGAACTACGCCATGATTATGATGTGGAGCAAGTACCTGGAATAAGAAAATATGCACTTGCTTACCAGAAAAGGCTAAGAGATTTCTTAATCGAGAGTTCTTCCAAGAATCACAGAGAACAAACTTCTCATTTCAATACCATTCGCTAGTCCTCCCAAAGCATGAATGATGAGAGTCTATGATCAAAAGAAATAGGTCAAGATATGAGATACAAGCAGATAGGAAGGGTCCACTTATTCTGGAAAGAAGGCCAATTGGTGATCCCATTTTATTGGCTAGTCTTATTGTGTCGAAGTCAACTTCATTCCGGAAAGTATGACGTAGTTCCATCAAAAAGGGTAGGCGAAGGTGCTGTAGGTGTAGGCTGAACTCCCCTTCTTCTGGAGATCATTACATAGATAGCTGCTCTAGCTGCAATAGTAATGGCAGCTATAGCGATTATGACCGCCAGGGTTGCTTCAACAGGCCAGGCTGGCGGGATTATGGGTGGTGGAGGTTGTGGAGGTGGTGGATAATCGCCCTTTATTGTTACATCAAGCCTGGCTGTCGGACCTACTAACACTTTCGCTACAATCTGTAACTTCCATTGCCCAACTATTGGAGAGGATACACTCGCCTCCTCTTGGGTGCCGGAGCATCGATGCCTAGAATACCTTTATCCGACTGTTATTGTGTTACCAATGTCAGAACATCTTCGTCCATTAGGCGGTGAGTAAAACCCACCTTCTGTCCTCCAAACTTAGCGCTTTTACCCCATATCTGAGCATAACGGAACTCATCTTTCATTCCCCTGTGTAGCTTGTCACATATATCCAGAACCAATGCACCATTTTTGACTGCCATTGGCTCAATGTAATCGGTCTCGCCTCCTCTGGGGCGCATATAAATCCTGATGAAATCCAGTCTTTGATAGATTTCTTCCCTTAACGCTTGTAGATTGAGATTTGCGTGACTAGATATCGGGATAAAATGAAAGTCTAACTTGGACTTGAGCTCACTTATGAAACCGGTGTTGACTAGATCAACCTTGTTCATCACCGTAAGCGTAGGGAGATATAGGCGGTTCCCCAGAAGAACATCGGTCAACTGCTCACCACTTATATCTTCTCTCACCGTAACTCTGGCATTATGAACCCCGTATACTCGAAGAATATCCTTCACTAATTCAGCGGACATCTTTGTCATCTCCACCTGAGGGTTAACAGAAACTCCGTTGGCACTCGTCTTCTCAATGACGACATTTGGTGGTCGTTCATCTGGCCTTATGCCCACACCTCGCATTTCCCTAACCAGTATCGGCCATGCATCAGGTTGAAACACATCAAGCATAAATAGTATTAGATCAGCAGATCTGGCCACTGACAATACCCTCTTACCCAGTCCTCTCCCTGTCGAGGCTCCCTCAAGTATTCCTGGCAAATCAAGGATCTGGATGACAGCGCCTCTATGCTCCATAATTCCCGGGATGACTTTAAGTGTAGTGAATTGGTGATCTCCCACTTTGGATCTCGAATTGGTTAACCTGTTTAATAGAGTTGACTTCCCCACATTAGGGAGCCCTATTAGAACAACTGTTGCATCTCCGCTCTTCTTGACATCGTAGCCCTTGGAGCTGGCCGAGCCTTGTGATTTAGCTTCTTCCTGTTCACGCTTGAGTCTGGCCAGCTTCGCTCTAAGGATACCGATGTGATGCTCCGTCTTCTTGTTTACTTGTGTGCGATGCAAGTCATCTTCGATGCGCTTTATCTTCTCTGGAATGCCCATATAAAAACGACCACAGGGTTGTAATATAAAAGGCGATATTCGGTAAAAAAGCTGTACTATGAGAACCATCGGGGCCATCTAGTTTCAAACCCTAAATCAGCTCTTCTTTTCTATTCTTCTTCAATTGGAATGCTCGATTAGAAATGGTCAAATATCTTTTTAGATACTTTCTTGTTGAATTCGCAAAATCTCTTATCCAGCATCAATAATACAACAATTCTCATGGTATCTTCTTGGATACTTGAGCCATCTGATAAAGATGTTGAACTTCGCAAAGATTAAGTACACATCATCAAGAAGAGGCAGCAAGAAACGAGCATGGGAAGCGGTAAGTACCAAAAATCACTTTATACTTATCCGATAATCTTCATACTTATTACTTTAGTAAACTCAATCTTGGCAAGTTCTTCAATTCCTTTTTCAATGGGATCTTCAGTATTGTACTTTGCAGTCGCATTTATGATTGTCTTTGCACTATGGTTTGGGGCTTGGGGAGTAATTGCGGCTTATCTTGGATGTTTTATTGGTGCAGGGAGGCCACTAGATGTAAGTCTATACTTTTCTTTGGCAGATGTCTGGCAGGTTCTAATACCGCTGATTGCTTTTAAGAAACTTAGTGTAGATGTCAGCCTAAGAAAAAGGAGGGACTTAATAATCTTCTTCATTTTTGGTTGGATTTTGAACAATTTGGCAGGGGCTGTATGGGGACCTAGTACACTCGCCCTAGGTGGACTAGCCTCGTGGAATGAGGTTCCAAGCCTATTCATTGGGTGGTTTATTGGTAATCTAGTAGTGATCATTGCAATTACGCCTTTGTTGCTAAGATATGTAACGCCATATATCCAAAAAGCAGGACTCTATGTTAGCAAGTACTGGTTGTAGGAATAGGACAAACCTACAAAGGATCAAAGAAAAGTACAATCAGTATGGCTGATAGATCCTTATTGAGTTAATAATTCCTCCATTCTTATTCAAACTCTCAACGAGCCTATAGATAAAATAAGCCTTTAATGCATCACCAATACCCGCTGGTATCTCTACGATGAAGTTCCCAGTTCAAACAGATGCACCGATTCCCTTGGTGATTCAAGTAGTTAAGCCGACGGGTCATTGAAGAAATACCACCGCCAATACAACAGGAGTAGAGCCAAGATTTAGGTTGTCAATGGTAATCCAACAGTAACCATGGTTGCTACGATAGCTATCAATCCAAATATGGCAGAATAGAAGGCAACTCCATTATAGTTATTTGAGGTTTCGTGTTCATTATTTGTTCAAATCTAATGGAAACTTGATTAAGTTGATCGTCTCCGACTCTACACTTCTTGTATGCTTATCGTGGTGCTTTTGCTATAATAACATCCCCGAGGTCCTTACCCGTGCCAAGTCTCAGCATTACCTGAATTGATCTACTATTTCTTTTTCCTTTTTTCGATCCAAATTCAGAAATTGAGAAAGAACTGGTAGGAATCGTGCGCCTCCTCCGCCCCCGCCGAACCCGCCTCCTCCACCAAATCCTCCCCCACCTCCGCTTCCTCCACCACCTTTAGTTTTTATTGGAGTCGCTATCACCGGATGGAAGTAGGTGGGAACATAGCCTAGCAAGGCTACTTCCGGGATTTGGATATTGAGCTCTTTCATAGCATTCGCCACCTTCTGACCGACGCCCAAGGCAGTTCCGTATACTAACCAGTCGCCCCACATGGAAAGGTCATCAGTTGCATACTTCTTTATCTGAGCAAGATCCGATAGGAACTCCCTGAAAGAGTCCCACTCCAGTTTCTCCTTGTAATGGTCTCCCTTCCATCTGCCGAACAGGGTTGAAGGGAAGGCAATAACCATGCCCACTTGCACTATTCCAAAGATGGATAGAATGGAAGGATCGGTCAAAAGATGCGCAACTGTAGGAACCAAGAACATTAGAATTATCGATGTGAGAAAGATGATCCCTGGCACCACTAAAAGAAGGAGCGCCCTCACCCTCCCGTTGATAATGAACTCTGAAGCAAGCCTTCTATCTGCAAACTTTGTCAACTTCATTAATTGTTTCTTTACCGACAATAGTTCTGGGTTAGTCCTATAGGATTCCTTTTGTTTTTCGAGTAGTCTCTTGACATAGTCTGTCTCAAAAACACCATTCCTAGATTTGCTTTCCAAGAAATGGAGAACCTTGAGCTCGTAACTGTCATCGCTTTTCGAATCAATCACTTGAATTGTCAAACCCTGATCTTTGGCGTTTATCTTGATCTTGCCCTTAAGGTGCAAGTCTAAAAGGGTAGCATAGAAACCGTTCTCATCAAAGTCTAAAGCGTCACTCTTGAATAATAGGTTGACCGACCAAGGCTTTCTTTGCCTATTCGGAAGAGTGCTAAGATATCTAGGAACCACGAATTCCTTTTCTCTACCAAAAAAGAAGTATATAAAGAGAAATATGAAAGCGATCGCTAAGACAAAGAATAGAGATGTATATTTCAACACTAACGCCAGATTATACTGGTCAGAGTAAAGAGAATTGGCGTTGATGGTCCTGGACCTAACATCGCTAACTTCTTGAGGAAAACCTTCTATGAAGTAAAGAGCATCCATTTTGAGGAGAATTTCTACCTCAAGGAGTTCATTCTCCGCGACGCTTCCTTGAAGAACTATCCTGTTACCAGAATTTGTAACTCGCATTGAGGGTGGGTGGGGATAAAGAGCCTCGACATAGTTCGCATCTTCCACAATGATGGCCACGTTTCGATACGGCAAATGGGACGAAGCCAGCTTGATGTTTAGATGGCAAGCCTCACTGTCGTACTCCACTGGGGGGTGCAATTTGAAGACATATTTTACAGAATAACTCCCGGAGTCAAAGTATTGAGGATTGAATACTCCTGCTTCGTTATTCTCTGCCAACTGACTGATGGTACTGTAGATTCCACTACCATCGCTAGATAAAAGTTGAACCCATCCGTTGTAGTCCTTTGCGTATGCAATGGACTCCTCGGGCATATCGATCTTGAGCAGCTCTATGTAAGGTTCGTCTAAGCTACCGAATGACAACGGGGCTTCCCAAAGCCTGTAAAGCATGCGATATGTGTTCGATACTGCAATGTCGTATGTATATTGCTCTACAAGCGTTCCATTAAGATAAAGCGTAGCACTATAATCATCGATCACAACCTCTTTGTCAAACATAGACTGAGATAAGAGGCTGACAATAGAATAGCCGGCAAAACCAATAAGAAGAGTTAGAAGGACCAGCGCTACTATCTGTTTGGTTTCAGCCATTTCTTGACCCTTAGAACTCTATCTTTGGCGGTTTAGCTATCTCATCTTCAAATTTTAGATAATCCAGCTTCATCATGCCAATAATCCTAGCAACGTATCTGGACGGAATCGTATCAGTGAGTATGTTGAACTCTTGAACGATATTGTTGTACGTGTACCTCTGCCTTGCGATCTCTTCCTCAACTCCTTTGACAGCATCCATCATGTTGATGACCGTACTGGAGGTCTTCAAATCAGGGTAGCTCTCAGCCACTGCAAGAATGTTTCCAAAGATTCTTCTTGATTCACGGTCTATCTCCTGCAAACCAGAGGCCCCAGTTTTGGAGACTTCTGTCCTCATGCTGGTTATTTTTTCAAGAGCCTCCCTCTCGAATTTGGCATAGCTCTTTACCGAGTTGAGTAATTGTTCAATCATATCAAGTCTCTTCTTCAAAGCGACCCTTATCTGACCCAGCGTTGCATCCGCGGAGTTCTTGAGTCCGAAAAATCTATTGTAGATAAGCACAAAGTACGCTATAATGCCCACAATCGCGACTGCAACAATAATGATCAGGACCCATTGGATTAGATCCATTATTCCACTATGTCAGTCTCTATTCATAGATTAAGATTTATGCCTTTCCTTCGTTCTTCAAATAATCTCGTCTAATCTTCTCTGCTAATCTTCCATCTTCAATTATCAATGCACCACGGTAGCCGCATTCCCTGCAGTCCCAAAGACCCCACAATTGGGGAAGACCTTGAGCCCAGTAGATATCTGTTGAACCACATCGAGGACAGAACTTTGATCCTCTTTTGTTTTCATTCATCTTTTCCCCAATTGATCTTCACTTGATATAAAGTTTTGAAATGACAAGACGACCAATAGTTATGTCAAACTTCAAATAATTAGAATAGAGTTGAAGGACGAAGAATTGAAAAGACTGCTTTCAAAAGAGAATAGTTTCAAAGTGAGAGATATATATAGAGATAAGAGTTTGGCATCTACCTACACTTCAAATTAGACAGGCACCACGGCTGCTTTACTCGCTGTTGCGCTTTGAGGCCTTACAAACATTGGAGTGTTTAGGGATGTGGTAGGCTTAGAATGGGCATATTTAATGGTATTCGTGGGACTTGTGATTATCATTTGGATATTAATATCACTATACGTTAAACGAATTGAACCAGCCTTTGTTGTAGGAATTGTTGTCATGCCTATCGCTTTGACATTATTATCACCTGCTTTCATGCCATTGTACACATTTGTAACGCTTCCTGCAGTGAATATGTACGACTTATCACTTGGCGTATTCGACTTAGTTGGACTAGCGTTTCTATACTTCAGCTACAAATCCTACAAAGAACTCGAATTGTTGAGATACGAAAAGGAAGGTTCCCCCGCCATGCCTGGAGAAGTGAACTAATGTTAAAAGAAGTCACCAGAATATTGATTCATAATCCTTATATAAGATGATGCGCACTTTTGGAAAGTGAGTCACTTTGGAAGAACGAATGGTCAAAGAAGGTGGATTGCCCATCACAGGTGGCATCTTGACGATCGTTGCAGCGGTCTTGAGTTTGATTCTAGGGTTCAGCATGATGTCCTTCTTTTTCATTGAAATTCTTTATTCCATTGTCACATGGTGGCTGGGGATTGCTGGTTTTGCCTTCGGGCTGGCCTCTGGCGTCCTAATGATAAAAAGGAGATCTCTCGGCTTATCATTAATAGGTATGATCATATTGCTTGTAGTTGGCATTTTACCACTCCTATGGGGTTTCATATACCCTGAAGGATTTGTACGTGAATCGTTGATCAGAACTTTCTACGATTACGGAGTTCCTATCATCTCCTTTGCTATTCTGAGCATTATCTTTGCTGTAGTATCGAGGAAGAAGTTCACATAATCAAGTTCTATTTGAATCGTTAATGGGCGCATCCCAATAGCGCTCATTACATATTTTTTGGCTCCCTTCAAATCTTACTCAAAAGAATTTCACGGCGCGAGGCATGGCCGTATGAGTAGGAGACTAAGGTATTAGGAAATGTATCGTTCGTGTCGGTATCGCTTCCAAAGATTGAATCATCTGAGAAAGACTAGTCAGGAACCCGTAAGAATGTATCAGCTTCTAGTACTTCTTCCGATAGCCTACAAATTGGATTAAGATCGAAGAATAGAGTTATATTCCTTTAACGGCTATAGATTGTGGGGATAGTATTTGAGGAAGAAGCATGTAGATGCGCTACGCGTCAAACCTGGTCCCACAGAAAGCGGAGGTAGCGGAACGCCTGTACCTGTAGCCGACCAACCTGTTGGAGGAGAGTTATTACCAGCATTCCTATCTCAATACTGGCTCCTAATAGTACTCGTACTGATTCCTTTAGCTCTACTATTCTACAAGAAAAGAAGTAGCCTATTCCCTAGACTTCTTAGATTAATTACACGCTGATCCCCTTATTTTTTTGACTTACGTCAAGTATCATTCTTATTATCTCCTTCTATTACGTACGTCCAAAACAAGCTGGACATTGGACTTTTCCTAGATCCGGAGCTAATGTCATTACTTCAGGGAAAAACGTAGCAGAACTGATACGCCGAAATGAACAGCCAAGGTCAAGAAATGGAGGACTACCATGGTTCATTGTCAGGTCTTGTCTATGCTTCCAAAGGGTAACTCAGCTTGTCCTAGCTCTTCTTCAATTGTATTACTAACTTCACGTGTTTTTGGGTCAGCCACTTACATAATCTAGCCTCTCTGTCAGATTATGTCCCCCAGTTTTTCCAGATACTTTTTGTAAACTTCAACATAGCCTCTCTTATCCCCTATATCTGTAAAGCTTCCCTTGGCAACATAGCCATATATTGCCTCGCTTGCTTCCATAGCTTTGTCAAAAGCAGAATTCATTCCGAACCTAGAATCCTTTGGGATAAAGTTTAGAAACTTTGGCTCCATAACGTAGAAACCAATATTTATGGGACCTTCAATGCTGGGTTTCTCTCTCCATTTCTTGACCAGTCCTTTTTCATCGATATCTATGAAACCATACTTCAGAGTAGTCTTATAATGAATTAAAGCGATGGTAGCCAGTGCCTTCTTCTTATAATGATATTCTATCATATCTTTAACATCAAAATCGTAAATTGAATCTCCATAAACACACAAGAAAGTTTCGCCTACGAATTTCTCTGCACTCTTTAGTTGACCTGCTGTTCCCATAGGCGTATTTGTCCTTGCGTAAGTAATCTTTGTGCCCAGTTCCTTCCCGTCTTTGAAATAATCTTCGATTATCCTTCTAAGATAACCCACGCAAACGACTATCTCCTTTATGCCATTGTCATGAAGCCAAGATATCAAGTGCTCAAGAACAGGCTTATCTCCTAAAGGCAACATGGGCTTTGGCATGAACAAAGTGTATGGACGAAGTCTTGTTCCAAGACCGCCGGCGAGAATAATAGCCTTCAAATTTCGTTTAGCCATGAATTTCAACCCAATCTATCAAGAAATGCCAACAAGCTTTGCAATTTCTTTCCTAGAAGCACTGCCGAGCAATTCAGCCACACGCTCTGGTGAAAAATGATTCAAGTATGCACCGGTGCCCCTCTCAAAACCATTCCATCTCTTGAGTTGAGGGTAAATCTCTATATGCCAATGAATTTGCTTTGTAGTCTTTTTCTCAGAGGACATGTGGAATATCATGCTGAAGGGTGGTTCATCTAGAGCGTTAGACAAGCCTCCCAATGTCGACCTAAGAATCAGTGCCAGATCTTTGATTTCTTTTTGAGTAATTCTAAGGAGGCTGTTTTGATGTTTCTTTGGGAAGATCCAGTACTCAAAAGCGTGCGATGGAGCCCAAGGGCTAAAGGCAATAAAGTGATCTGTGGTAAGAATCCGTCTTGGACCTCCTGACTCAACTCTTACAACATTACACATGGGACAAATCCCCGATTCACGCATAGATTTTTGTACCTTAGATGCTTCTTGTTCTATAATAGATGGCAAACGAGTCAAAGTGATTATCTGAAGATGCGGATGCTCGATTAAAGCGCCTGCTTCTTTTCCTTGATCTGCAAATACAGAGACGTAAGCCACATTTTTTTGACTATATAGCCATCTAACTCTATCTTGGATTACCGAGAGTACGTTCACCAATTGATCCAAACTCATTCTTGAAAAAGTTTCATTATGTATGGGTGTAGCTACGATGATGTAATGATATCCAAAAGCAGGTTCACGAAAAAGAGGTTCATCACTATAAACAACAGTAGCATCAGGAACCACCGCAGGAAATTTTTCAGGAAAAATTCTCACACACCAGTCTTTAATGATTTCTCCCTCTGCATCGGTTAGCTTGATGAGGGTTCCTTCTCTTTGTACAAGTACAAGCTCCGCGGGCGGGTTCATACTCTCGTTACCAGGACAGTAAGGGCATTCTTCACCAATCTTCCCCTCAATTTTGAAATCTATAGGGCGCCTAGCTGAATCTTTCGTGATTATTACAAGCCTATCCGTAAAGTAATCTTTTCTAAGCTCGCCCAAATTTCATCTTAACTACTCTATGCATGAAGATTAATAGTCTTTATGGATTCTAGTAATGCACATAGAGACCAATTGGACTTTTTGATGAGGATTTCGAAGAATGTGGGATGATAAAGGAAGAGATGTATGTTTGGACAAATTGCTTAGACTGAAGAGTTTTTATGCTTATAAAGGCGAGTGAACACCTATCATCAGATGAAAAACTTGGCCGATTCGGGTGCTCAAGTAAATAACAAGCGTATCTGCCTTTGTCTAGATATTCATCAACCTTTAAGGCTCAACAGGACCTTTCCTTATGAAAGAGCGAAAAGGATGGCAGAAGGAGCGTCCTTAATGGACAGATACTTTGATGACAAATTGAACCATGAAGTTTTTGCCAAGTTATCAAAGAAATGCTACAATCCAGCCTTTGCTACTTTGTTGGAAATGATATATTCCACTGAGAAATCGGAGAAGCCCTTCAAATTGTCCATTTGTTTAAGCGGAATTTTTGTTGAACTTGCAACAAGGTACAAGCCTGATTTGATAGAGCTTTTGAGGAAGCTGTTTGCCACCAAGCATGTAGAGGTTCTTGGAGGGAATTATTACCATTCATTGGCTAGCATTTACCCAGGCGACATGACGGAATTTGTCGAACAAGTCAGACAGCATCACGAACTCATGAAGAAACTATTTGGAATGGAACCAAGTGTTTTTGAGGATTCCGAGCTCCTCTACAACAACTCCATGGCAAAAGCTTTGGAGAAAGTTGGTTATGAAGGAATCGTAACAGAAGGCGTGGATGATATCCTTGAGTGGAAATCTCCCAACTATGTTTATTCTTCGCCAGGGGATAAGGGAATCAAACTGCTCTTTAGACATGACAGATTGTCCAATGATATAAGGCTCAGATTTTCAAAAAGTACATGGAACGAATTCCCTTTGACACCGGAAAAGTACTGCAATTGGCTTGCAGCAACGCCCGGTGACGTTATATCAATTGCTTTCGAGATAGATACTTTTGGCGAGTACAATTCTGAGGATACAAGGATATTTGAGTTTCTAAAACAGTTGCCTACAGAAATAGCTAGAAGAGACAATTCGATTTGGAGCACGCCAACGGAGATCGTAAGAAATATTCGACCGATTGGGACTATCATAGTGCCAGATGTTAGGACCATATCATGGGCGGATAGAAAGGATACAAGTCCATGGTTAGAAAACTCCATGCAGAAGATAAGCTTTGACAGAGTTTTGAGTCTGCAACCTTATATCAAAGAAATCAATGATTCGGGCATCACAAAGATATGGAGGATTTTCCAACAGAGTGATCATCTTCTTTATATGTCTAACAGAGAAGGCCTAGAATCAACTCAACCATATCATAGCCATTACAGCTCTCCCGCTGAAGCTTTTGCCGTATTTAATGTAGCTTACACGGACTTTGAAGGAAAGGTAGCCACCTTAGTTCAAAGAATAAGGAAGTCAAAGATACAGCAAACTTCAACATATTTCTCTCCCACAGCAAAACATGGCTAAAACGGTGATAGGTTATGAGCAAAATAGTATATGTTCTGCTCGATGGAGTAGGAGATAGACCCGACCCTAAGTTAAATTACGTTACACCTCTCGAATCGGCCTACACGCCAAATCTGGACTCTTTGGCTAGGAAAGGCATCAGTGGTCTTGTATACTCTGTTGGTAAAGACATTCCACCTGAATCGGACATCGCTGTCTTTCATATGCTTGGATATGAATTCAAAGAAGGTTATGCTGGAAGAGGAGTCATAGAGGCTATTGGCTCGGGGGTTCATTTTAAGGATGGAGACCTTGCCCTAAGAGCGAACTTTGCTACCACGGATAGAGACAAGACCATAGTAGATAGAAGGGCTGGTAGAGACCTATCTGGTGAAGAGGCGAAGGTACTTGCAGAATCTGTCAGTAAACAAGTAAAACTATCTCACCCAAAGACCTCCTTTGAATTTATATCAACGGTAGCTCATAGAGCAGTTTTGTCGATTAGAGTGGAAGGTGTAGCACTATCATCAGATATATCCAACTCAGATCCAGCGTACTTAAGGTTAAAAGGCGTTGGAGTTGCAAAGATGGAGAAGGGAGTCCCTGAGTTGCAAGAAGTCAAAGCCTTGGATGACAGATTTGAGACGAAACTCTCTGCAGACCTAGTCAAAGAGTTCACCGAGAAATCGATAGGAATTCTAGTAGATCATCCTGTAAATCTGTCTAGAAAGATATCTGGCAAGAAGCCTGCCAATGCTATTCTATTAAGAGACGCCGGTAATTCTTTGCCTAAGCTCAAAAGGCTTGATGAAAAGTACTCAATGAAGTTCGCATGTTTATTGGATATGCCTGTAGAGAGAGGCATCGCTAGGCTAACAGGCATGGCGGAGATTGAAGCCGGAGGTATGGAAGACTACGAAATCAAGGCGAAAAAGATTGCTGAATCGCTGGAGAATTATGATTGCATCTATGTGCACATTAAGGGACCCGATGAGCCGGGACATGATGGAGATGCCGTTCTTAAAAAGAAGGTAATAGAAGACATAGACTTTAGATTCTTCGGAGATTTGTTGAAGCTCGTCAATTTAAATAGAGTTACAGTTGCTGTATCTGCAGATCATTCAACGCCCTGCCAAATTAAGAACCATAGCGCAGACCCCGTGCCATTGCTTATATCGGGAAATAATGTGACCAAAGACGGTACGTGCAGATTCACTGAGAATGAGGCTTCGAAAGGTAGCTTGAGAACTTTGATGGGCGTGAAGGTTCTGCCTTTGATTGTCTCCTTAGCAAGTAAGTGAAAAATCTTACGGTCTTTCTATCGACATATCTTCTAAGCTAGGCTTTCCTATACCAGCAGCTTCAAGCTTTACCTTCGCAACGAGCTTATCTGGTTTTGTCAAACGAGTGAGATTGGCAGTGATGCCTAAAACTGTTGCACCTATTTCCACAAATAATCGCATTTGGTTCCCAATAAGGATAGAATAAGAAACTGATGCGACGGCCTAAGTCAGTTTACAGCGTTAATGTTGCCGCCTTCCTCTTCAAAAAGTTCTTCGATAGTTTCGCTTTTTCTGACCATCACAAATTCACCGTCGATTCTCCTCAGCAATATCGCGGGCTTAGTCTGGCAATGGAAGGGCATATTGAAGACAACCGAATAAGCGCCAACGTTTCTAAATATAAGTAGCTTTCCTACTTCTGCCCCAGAGAGCTTTGATGCAGGAGATAGGGGGAAAACATCATATGTATCGCACAATCTGCCCGCCAGATTGATCTTGAAGTTATCAGCATTTTCCATGTAAGGCACGACTTCCTGAGGGTATTCTTGGCGAAGCAGAGCAGCATCCAGAAGCAAGTGATAGCCAGCATCGACAAAGATAAACTTCTGTTCACTGTAGACTTTTAAGTTCACAATCTTTGAGACCAAAAGACAAGCTTCAGCAGATAGGAACCTTCCGCTTTCAACTACAAGCATGAAATTATCGCCAAGATTTTGAACCATTGAATTAAGTTTCTTGGTCACAATACCACCGATTTCTGCCGGGCTAGGTACAGGACTGCCGTATGATACAGGAGTGCCGCCACCGATGTCTATGATTCTTACATGCAAGTCAGGAAACTCTTTGCGCATTTTTAGGATGAATGCTTCTAATTTGTCTAAAGCGTTGACGAAGCATATGGGATTCTCTATCTGAGAGCCTAGATGAAAGTGGAAACCCTCGAAGATCAAGTTCTTGCTATTAAGGATCTTCCTTAGCAAAATCGCAGCACTGTCTGATGTAGGCCCGTTGAAAGGCACCCCAAATTTGCTGTATCTGTAGGACGCTCTCACTTCGGCTTTAACACCTACTTCAGGATTGACCCTAATCATCACTTTTAGCGTAGTTTCCTTCTCCGAAGCAGCGTCGATCAAGTTTAGAAGACCATTGAATGATCCGATTACTATGAGCCCTACCCCTTTTTCTAGCACTTCACGAAACTCCTCCTTTGTCTCCGTGACACTTGTGTAAATGACGTTTTCAGTTGCTCCTCCACACCTTAAGTAAAAGAACAATTCACCTATCGAAGTGACATCGAAGAGAGTGTTCTCAGAAACGAAGGTCTCTATGATAGCTGGGTTAAAGTTGGCCTTCATAGAAAAGGCTATCCTGACTGTATTAGAGAAGTCTTTAAACCCGTCCTTCAATTCCTCTAATTTCGAGTGGAGTGTAGCCTCATCTATAAGGAAGTAGGGAGTGCCGTATTTTTCGGCTAGATAGTAAAGGATTAGATCTTCAGTGATGAGAGTTGAAACCTCTGTTTTCGGAGTGTGATGAAAAGCGACTTCAACCATTTCTGGGGGCATGCTTTGCAGGTTTTTGCTTAAAAACATTATCCTCCCCAAGAATTGCGCTGTGTGTTTACGATTAATGACTAATTTGTTGCACGACTTGAAACTCTAACGGATTGATGGAACCATAATTTTCATGTTGATGTTCTAGTCAGATGCATTTGATCAAAAACATGGGGATTCCTGTGTAGAATGAGACCATATTCATTTCCTCCAGTTCCAAATAGATGTTCCTTGGATTGAAAACCTAATAGCTCTAACGCTAGATGACAGCTTATAAGAAGGTGTCAAATTTTAGCAGCATGTACTTCATTAGTTTTATTAAATTCCTATTTCAAAGACACTTGTAGAGTCATGCGAATTCACATTGAGAAGAAGGGCATTAGAGCTTTGGGGATAGCTGAGAGCTTTGGAAAGGTTCAGAGTAAAAGATCGGTATTAGCAGGAGTAGTTATGAGGAGTGATATGATTATAGATGGCTTCATCTTCGGGAGTGCAGAGATAGGAGGCGATGATGCAACAGAAGAGATTTTGAACATGTTTCAAAGATTGAACAGGAATGACATCAATGTAATCATGCTGGGAGGAAGCGTCATAAGCATGTATAACATAATTGACACAGACTCTTTAGTTTCTAGAACAAATACTCCAGTAATAAGTGTAACCTTCAAGGAGTCTGATGGGCTTGAGCCACATATAAAGCATCATTTCCCAGAATCTTGGGAGAAGAAACTATCTGCTTATAATAAGCTTGGGGCAAGAGAAGCCGTAAAGCTTCATACGAATTATACAGTCTTCGTTAGACCATGCGGTGTCTCTTTAGAGATTTCCAAGAGAATACTCGATAAGTTCACAACTCAAGGCGCGATACCCGAACCCATAAGGTTGGCAAGATTACTAGCAAGAGCAAAAATCACTACGGTCAATGCCAAATATTAAGTACCACCCATTATTTGCTCCAGCAAATTCATGGCTTCAGCTAAAGAATTGACGATAAAATTTGGCGATG
>CAYMHC010000002.1:0-30185 GCA_964390155.1 uncultured Nitrosopumilales archaeon | reverse complement strand
AAGGAGGTGAATGAGAATGGAGGATAGTTTCGACAGCACCTATATCATTAGGAAAACGCGTTATAAGGAGTTCATGGCTGACGTGGAGATGCTTGCTTTAACTGCCTATACGATTCCCGCCTTCACTTGGCTTGAACTTTATAAGATGATTGACGCTGAGAAAGACATAGCTATGCGTGTAGTTTGGATGCCTGAAACCACCGTCAAGCAGATCAAAGACTTCGATAAGAGATGGTTCCTAGAAAAATACGTTACTAGAGAATAGATATTAAATATATCACGTGAATAATCTCACACAACTTTAACACAATAAGAACCCCTTTGTTGTTTCTTTACATTCTTATTCATTATTTTTAAACTTTCTTTGTAAACAACTACCCACTGGAGCGGGTGGCATTTGTTAACCAATTTGATAGATATGGGGATTCTCGATTATAATCCAGATTGCCAATCACCATATCAGGCATAAAATTTAAATAAAAAATCTCGAGTTATTAATCTTAGGTTAACATCCTATTATTGATAGATATTATAAGGGATTTATATGATGGGAGAACCTATGGTTGAAGATGAATCAATAAAGGAAACCAAGCCAGTTGAAAAGTCGATAGAGAATGAACTAGAAGAATCAAGGAAGGCTTTAAAGGAAGAGCGTAATAGGGCAGACGACTATCTGAACAGACTAAAGTATCTTCAAGCCGATTTTGAAAATTTTCAAAAGAGGGTGAATAGGGAGATGCTCGAGTTGGCAAAGTATGGTAATGAGAGGTTGATAGTGAAAGCGCTAAATGTTGTAGACGATCTCGAGAGGGCAATTAAATCTGGCAAGGAGACGGATAGCAAAGAAGCTCTAATAGATGGGATTGAATTGATCCTGAAGGAGCTAAAAGAAATTCTTAGAAAAGAGGGTTTGGAGGAAGTAAATGCTATTGGAAAGAGCTTTGACCCAAACTTACATGAAGCTGTGGCTCAAGTTCAGACTGAAGATCATCCTGATAATACAGTAATAGAAGAAATAAGAAAAGGTTATCTACTAAAAGGAAGGTTGATAAGACCGAGCTCTGTCAAGGTAGCTCTAAGCTTAAGTGAAAAAGGTGACAATTATGAGTAGCCCTAAGGAAGAATCTAAGGAAAAGATAATAGGGATAGATCTAGGAACCACGAATTCAGCGGCAGCCATAATGGAAGCTGGAAGGCCTATAGTCACACCGAGTGCTGAAGGCCCTACAGTAGCAGGAAAGATGTTCCCCTCAGTAGTTGCATTTACAAAGGATGGTCAACTTTTAGTCGGAGAGCCTGCTAAAAGGCAGGCTTTGACAAACTCCGAAGGTACCATATTTGAGATCAAGAGGAAGATGGGGACCGATTACAAAGTTCGTGTTTATGGCAAAGAATTCACTCCTCAACAGATATCATCTTTCATCCTTCAGAAGGTAAAGAAAGACGCGGAGACCTTCCTTGGAAGAACCGTGACAAAAGCTGTGATAACTGTTCCTGCTCACTTCAACGACAATCAGAGGCAAGCCACAAAAGACGCTGGCACTGTAGCTGGTTTGGATGTTGTGAGGATAATAAATGAACCTACCGCAGCTTGCCTAGCCTACGGTCTGGATAAGCTCGAGAAAGAGATGAAGATAATGGTCTTCAGCTTTGGTGGAGGAACTCACGATGTAACTGTTATGGACTTTGGTGGAGGGGTCTTTCAGGTCGTAGCAACCAGCGGAGACACTCAGACAGGAGGGGCCGATATAGACTATGCTATAGTTGATAATCTTGTTGAAGAGTTCAAGAGACAGACGGGCATGGATCTAAGAAACGATAAGACGGCCATGGCAAGGTTGAAGGAGGCTAGCGAGAGGGCCAAGATCGAGCTTTCGACCCTTTTCGCAACGGATGTAGACCTGCCTTTCATAACCATGGATAAAGATGGTCCCAAGCATCTTCACCATACTCTGACTAGAGCAAAGTTAGAAGAATTGGCTCTGCCCACCGTGAAGAGGACAGAGAATACGATAAGAAGGGTATTAGAAGACGCAAAACTCACTCCAAAGGAAATCGACAAAGTAATACTGATAGGGGGACAGACGAGGATGCCCCTTGCAAGAAAGATCGTCGAGGAGACCGTTGGCAAAGCTCCTGAAGTAGGAGTCGATCCTATGGAATGTGTAGCAATAGGCGCAGCCATTCAAGGCGCTATAATAGCCGGTGAAGTGAAGGACATTCTCCTACTCGATGTTACGCCTTTGTCATTGGGTTTAGAAACCCTTGGCGGAATTTTCACAAAGATCATAGAGCGAAACACTACAATACCTACTAGAAGAAGCCAGGTCTTTACAACCGCTGCAGATTTCCAGACTACAGTCACAATTCATGTCTTACAGGGGGAGAGGCCTATGGCTTCTGACAATGTCTCATTAGGAATGTTCAACTTGACGGGGATTCCACCAGCACCAAGAGGAGCCCCTCAGATAGAAGTTGCATTTGATATAGATGTAAATGGAATAATGCACGTCACGGCAAAGGACATGGCTACAAGTAAGGAGCAGAAGATAACCATCGCAGCGTCAAGGAAGCTGTCAGAAGAGGAGATAAAGCGCATGGTCAATGAAGCCGAGAAATTTGGTGAGCAGGATAAGAAGAGGAGGGAAGAGGCTGAACTTCGTAACTTTGCTGATACATTGATCTATACTGCAGATAAGACGAAGGCTGATCTCAAAGAAAAGCTGAGTCAAGATCAGATAGAAAGGATAGATAAAATCATCAACGAGTTGAGAGATGCCATAGCTGGAAAGGATATGGAAAAGATAAAGGCAAAGAGCGAGCAATTGTCAAAAGTTCTGCAGGAGATAGGGTCTACGGTGTATCAACAAACAGCCCAGCAAGCTCAAAAGCAAGAAGGTCAAGGTACCGAGCAAAAGAAGGATAAAGTGATGGATGCTGACTATGAAGTAGTGGATGATAAGAAGTAAAAGTAATTTATCTTAGTTGAGTTCTTATGTACGGAAACAAAAAGGACTACTATGAAGTTTTAGGAGTTTCAAGAAATGCTACTCCAGAGGAGATAAAGAGTGCCTATCGTAAATTAGCACTACAGTACCATCCAGATAGGAATAAATCTCCTGATGCTGAAGAGATGTTCAAAGGGATATCAGAAGCTTACGCTGTTCTATCAGATGAAGAGAAACGAAGGCAGTATGATATGTACGGCCACGAGGGCATAGATAGCAGATACACAAGGGAAGATATATTCAGAGGCGTCGATTTCGATAAAATCTTCAGAGATTTGGGCTTTGGTTTTGGTGGCTTTGATAGCATCTTCGATATGTTCTCTGGCAGACGCGAACGATATGCTCCTGAAAGAGGATACGATTTAAGATACGATCTCGAAATCAGCTTAGAAGACGCGTTTAAAGGTCTAAAGACTGAGATAGAAATTCCTCGAAATGAGAAATGTGATTTATGTGGAGGGACAGGTGCAAAACCAGGAACAAATCCCAAGACCTGTCCAAAATGCCGTGGCACAGGGCAGATACAATACGCCCGCACATCCGGCTTTACTAGATTTGTTCAGATAACAACTTGCGATAAGTGTAGTGGTAGGCGAGTAATAACTGAGAACCCATGCGAAGAATGCCATGGTACAGGCATAGTTAAGCGCCACAGAAAGATAAGAATAAACGTTCCTCCCGGGGTGGACATGGGCTTTAGTCTAAGGCTTAAGGGAGAGGGAGAAGCAAGTGCTGAAGGAGGCAATACTGGAGATTTATACGTAGTTACAAGCGTTAGACCTCATAAGGTCTTCAAGAGAGATGGCGATGACATATTCTATGATGCTCAGATAGGCTTCACTCAAGCGGCGCTAGGTTCGGAAATAGAAGTTCCAACCATAGATGGAAAAGTCATGCTTAAGATACCTCTAGGGACTCCGAGCGGGGCTGTATTTAGGCTGAAAGGCAAAGGAATGCCAAAACTAAGAGGCTTTGGTAGAGGAGACGAATTGGTCAGGGTAACGATAAGAACCCCAAAGAACTTGACAGATAAGCAGAAAAAGCTTCTTTTGGAATTGGCCAAAGAGCTTGGAGAGGAGATTAGATGATAGGTTTACTGTTATCATACTCCAAACGAAAAGTTTACATTTCTGAAGATTAATTCGGCTATGATTGCCATGTTGGCTTGCCCCATTTGTAAGACCGAAAAGATAACTTTAAACCAGAACCTGAATACCAAAGGCTCCTCCCTTCATACTGTTTACCTGCAAGCAAAGTGCGAAAAATGTGGTCAATCATTGGTCATCGAGTTCACACCGACGAAAGCTCAAGCTCAGCATATTGATTAATCGATAGGTGAAAGATTTACAGGAGATCATAGGCATAACAGGTACCCCTGGAACAGGGAAGAAGACCGTTGGTAGATCACTGGCCAAGCTCTTGAACTACGATTTCTTGGATTTGAATCAAATCGCTATCGAGAAGAATGCCGTGATAGACAAGGACGAGAATGGATTCATCGCAGACCTTCATTTGTTAAAGAAGCATGCAAAAGAGGCCATAAAAGGTAAAAAATTGGTTGTGGCTGGGCATCTATTACCATCTATATTCTCTAAAAGAGAAATAAGATTTGTTGCCATACTAAGATGCTCGCCCCTCGAGCTTGAAAAGAGGTTTGTATCAAGGAATTATAGCAATGGGAAAATCAAGGACAATCTCTCATCAGAAATACTGGGCATATCCTCCTATGATGCTTTGAAGAAATTCGGTAGGGATAAAGTGGCTGAATTCGATACTACTGGCAAAGATGCCAAGGATGTTGCAGAAGAGATCATTAAGACGGTGAGGGGAGAGGTTCCAAAAAGAATAGAGTTCATAGACTGGCTCAAATTTTTTGAAAAGCCTGAGCAGCTGAGTCAATTCTTTTGCTGATTTCAGTTGATCACTCTAATTCCGGTATCTCTTGTATAGAGAACAGAGTTAGAATATGTACATAAAATACTCCACTTCCATATAGTTTTTATCTATATGAAAAGTAACAAATAGGGGGAATGAACTGTCATCCATCGCCTATAAGAAGTTCAGTGATGAACTCATCACGATGATAGGTAGAAAGGTCGCCATAGAGACGTCTGAGGGCAGAGTATACGAAGGAGATTTGCTTGGTGTGGACGAGAAGCTTGACGTTATATTAAACAATGTAATGGGCGCGGGTGAGAAAGTACACAAAATAGTCTTGAACAGTGATTTCGTAAAAGAGATAAGGCTGGTTGAGAAGCCCTTTGATCTAAGAGCCCTTGCTGAAAGGATGAATAGAGTCTTCCCAGGATTGGTCAAGTTGAGGGAGGACATCAGGTCAATAATAGTCATGGATAAGATAAAAGTAACTGAGCAAGGGGTAGAAGGGAGCGGCTTGGCAGCTGAAAGGGTAAAATCCATTTTTGATGAGTTTACGAGAGAAACCAAGGAATGAGAACTAGGTTTAAGATTTGGCGACCCTACTCACGATAAGTCATCGAATTTTCGTTAAAGGCTTAGTTATCAAATAAAAAAGAGCAAAAGGTTAGGTGTAAAATTGAAGAGGCTTGCCTTAATGGATGCAGAGCGTTGTGTGGGTTGCCAACTCTGTATGTTCGCGTGCTCGAGAAGGCTTGGCTTTGCAGGTCTAGACAAAGCCGCCCTTCATGTTAAGAGTGTTGGAGGATTTGAGAGAGGCTTTACAGTAGTGGTTTGCAGAGCATGCAAAGACGCTCCTTGCCTTAGAGCTTGCCCTGTCGATGCCTTAAGGGCTAGAACCATAGGAGGGGTTTTGCTTGACCCATCAAAGTGTATAGGATGTAGATTCTGTGAAAGGGCTTGTGATATAGGGGCTGTATTCTGGGATGATAAAACGAACAAGCCTGTAATCTGTGTGCACTGTGGTTATTGTGTTGGCTACTGTAATTTCAGGGTTCTAGGTATGGAGGAGATGGGCCATTGACCAACCAAAACAATGTTTTGTACATAGACCTTGAAAGAAAGAGTTTTCACGTAAAGAATAGGTCTGAACTCTTCAATAAGTGGCTTGGAGGGGTTGGTGTAGCTCTTCAGCTTTACAAGGAGGAAGCGGTTAAAGATGCTGGTCCTTTTGATCCTGGCAATGCCATTGTGTTTGCCATTGGACCTCTTACGGCTCTTTACCCTTTAGCGTCCAAAGTCGTGGCTGTTTTCAAGAGTCCGTTGACTGGGAATTATGGCGAGAGCCATGCAGGGGGTAGGAGTGCCACGGCGATTATGTCTGCCGGCTACGAAGCTATAGTGGCCAAAGGAGTTAGCGATAGACCCGTATACTTAGTAATAAATGAGAGGGGGGTTCAGTTTAGAGATGCAGCAACTCTCTGGGGGATGAGAAGCACCTATACCGTTGGCAGAGTTCTGAGGGAAGCTCTACCTGGGGCAGGATTAAGGACGATGATGAGGATTGGCAGGGCTGGTGAGAAGCTCGTCAGGTATGCTTGCGTTGTAACAGAGACCTACCGACATTTCGGAAGAATGGGCTTAGGGGCCGTCTTTGGTTCAAAGAAGCTTAAGGCTATCACGGTTCATGGTAAATCGAGCATTCGCATTCCTAGAATAAAGTCATATAGAGATGCTTATGATGAAATATATTCGCTTGCTGTAAAGTCCGATTCTATGAAAAAGTACCATCAATTGGGGACGGCCATGAACGTACTGCCTATGAACGCTCTGGGGGCCTTGCCTACAAGAAATCTAACAGAAGCCAAGTTTGAGGATGCTGAGAGAATCAGTGGAGAGGATTTGGCTAGTAATAAGCTTGGAAGGAGAGTCGCCTGTAGCCATTGCCCAGTGGCTTGCATACATTTGGCGACTATAAGAGAATCTTATCCTGATGAACCTTACTTCTACAAGACCAACTTTGTATCCTACGATTATGAGCCCCTGTACTCTTTAGGAAGCATGCTCGGAATTTCTGATATGGATGGTTTCTTAAAGCTAATAGATGAGGTGGAGGTGGGAGGTTTGGACGCTATGAGTACTGGTGTTGCATTGGCCTGGGCTACAGAAGCCTACAAAAGAGGCTTGGTCAAATTAAACGATGTATTGGTGGATTTGGAATGGGGAAGGGCTGATGCCTATAGATATGCTGTCAAATTTGTAGTAGATCAGCCCAACGAATTCTACAAAGCTTTAGCTACGGGTGTTGATTATGCCTCCAAGATTTATGGTGGCAGAGAATTTGCTTTGTCCTTTGGTGGCAATGAGATGCCCGGCTATCATACAGGTCCAGCAGCACATGTAGGCTACTTGATAGGTTCCCGCCATAGCCATCTTGATGGAGCTGGCTACTCGATAGACCAGAAGATGAAGGATTTATCGCCTGAAGAGCTCATAGACAAGCTAATAGAGGAAGAGTGCTGGAGGCAGATACTCTCAAGCCTTGTCGTCTGCTACTTTGCTCGAAAAATCTATGAACCAAGCTTAGTCAAAAAAGCTCTTAACGCTCTAGGATACGAGTTTGATGAAGAGAGATTGAATGAGTTAGGTAGGCGCATATATGAGGAGAAGCAGGCCTTAAAGGCATCGGAGGGCTTTAAACCTAATGAATTGAGAATTCCAGAAAGAATCTTTGAGGTTCCAACCACACATGGATCAATTGATAAAAACTACACAAAGGCTGCTCTAGAGCACTACTCCCAAATCTTCAACAAGATTGTAGAAAAAACTTCATAACCTCTAAACTTGGCACTCTTTTTGTTGGAGAGGAGCATCGGTTATGTTCGAAGTAAAGGCTAGTGATTTAGCAGGTAGAATAGGAGAGATAAGAACAAAGAGTGGGTCTCTAGAGACACCTTGCATATTACCAGTAGTTCATCCTGTACGGCAGAGCATAGCACCAAGAGAAATGGCAAAGATGGGCTTCAAAGCTGTCATGACGAATGCCTACATAACATTGAAAGCCTTTGGCAAAATGGCGGAGGAGAAGGGAATACACAAGATCATAGACTACGACGGAATAATCATGACAGACTCGGGGGGCTATCAAGTTCTTAAGTATGGAGACATAGATGTTACTCCTGCAGAGATGGCCATCTTTCAGGAAAATATCGGCTCTGACATGGCTTTGGTTCTTGATAAGCCGACAGGGATAGGTGTAGATAGGAATAGAGCTAAAGAAACCGTTAAAACAACTTTGAAGGCTGCAGAAGAAACGCTAAGGGCGATTAAGGCTGAAGGAACGCTCTGGGTTGGCCCTATCCAAGGAGGGAGTAATCTTGACCTGCTAAAGAAGTCTGCACTGCTAACTAGCAAGATGAAGTTCAATCTATTCGCTCTTGGAAGTCCCACTGAGATAATGGAATCTTACAATTTCAATCTATTGGCTAAGATGATAATAACCGCAAAGCAAACCCTCCCCATAGATAAGCCTCTCCATCTATTTGGCGCTGGTCATCCGTTAACAATTCCTCTCGCTATTGCTCTTGGTTGCGATCTTTTTGATTCGGCATCCTACATGCTATACGCAAGGGAAGGGCGATACATGACTGAATACGGTACCGCAAGATTGGATGAATTAACATATCTGCCATGCAATTGCTCAATATGCTCTAAATACACATTAAAAGAGACAAAAGAAATCGAATCCGAGGAAAGAATAAACAATATCGCAATACACAATCTAAACGTTCTATCAAAAGAAGTCAAGGCGACAAAGCAAGCAATAGAGGATGGAAGAGTCTGGGAGTATCTTGGCATCAAAGCAAGGGCTCATCCAAAGCTCTGGGAGGCCTTCAGATTGCTGATAGATCATTACAAGTTTTTGGAGGACGGTACTTCATTGTTCAAACCAAGGGCATTGTTCTTTTGTGAAAATCATGATTTGATGAGACCTGAAGCCTTAAGGCACCGTAAAAGACTAATAGAAGATGTATCGATTGCATCAGAGAAGAAGACTCTCCTAATTCTTCCAGAATCAGATGTCAAGCCTTTCTACAAATCTTCATTCTACATAGAATTGGTTGACACTCTTGACTATGCCTTGAAAGAAACTCAAATATGCTTCTTAGCCTTGCCCCTTGGGCTAATACCCGTTGAGCTCTCGGATGTTTATCCGTTATCACAGTATGTAAGCAGTATTGAACTGAATAGCTACGTTATTGGAGAAACGCTAAAACATGTAAGAGAATTCATAAGCAAGCACTCTTTTGAGAGAGTAATCCTTCTGAATCATTTAGATGCCTATGGCCCTATATTTAAGAGAATGGCCAAAGTGATAGATAATTGCCATTTGATCGATGCTCTTGGTAATCCCAGTATGGATAAAATAGCTGAAAAAATCTTGATGAATAATGCCAGAGTCAAAAGTCAAGTGTAGATGGACTCGCCACCTCTTCTATTCTTCGTCTCTTGTTTTGCTGCCTCTTGCTCAAGGGCTTCAGCCCCTCTTATCAAAGGCACTACATCGACTTTAAGTCTGTAATAATTTGAGAGTACAGAAATGGCTGCAACTGTAGCTCTAGGATCTACCCTTTCTTGCGAAGCATAAGCTAAGATAGCAAAGGCAGGGAATTTAGTAATTTCAAAGTAATTTAGCATTATGGCAACTGGGCCTACTATCAGATGGTCATCCTCTAGGATGAACGCTTTGGCCAATTCATCCTTAGGTATAAATGAGCTTGTGTGAACGAGCCTGAAGGTGGTATCATCAATTCTTAAGGAAGAGTCCAATCCACCAATAAGGGCCACTTCTTTAAAGCCAGCATCCATTATCCACTTTGAAAAGCTCCTAAAGAAACCTATCTGTTTTTCTTTAAATGGTGGCACCTCGACCTTGAAGAAGGCAAGTTCCTCTTTTCTAAGAACTTCGTAAGGAGTAACTATTTTCCCCAGGTAGGTCGTGGTAACAGGAGAAGTTATGTCTGAATCTACAATGGCTACTCTCTCGGCGTTCAGCTTCTGAGCTAGGTACTTAACCGTCCAGTACCCCACTCCTCCTATTCCATGGAAGCCCGTTATCAAGGAGCAACCATCGAAGCATACATTATCAGGGATGACCCTAAGCATTATCATTCGCTTGCATGTGTTAGATTAATCTTAATAACAGTTGCTACGAAGTTAAACGAACAAAATTCAGTGCGCACCTTATATATTCGTAGCACATCTTATATATTACTTATCATTCCAAATTTTTGTACTTTTTAAAATGGAAATCACAATTCTAGGTGCTGCAAGGGAAGTCGGAAGATCGGGTTTCCTAGTCAAGAGTATGGACAGTAAAGTCTTGTTAGATTTCGGGGTTCTTCTCACTAGAGAACCCGCATTCCCCATGCATGTTCAACCGAAAGAAGTAGATGGAATCCTTCTTTCGCACGCGCATCTGGATCATAGTGGTGCAATACCATTGTTCTTCGTATCTGGAGATGTAAAGTTATACGCTACGGGCTTGACGTTGGAATTGACAGAACTCCTCATAGAGGACTTCCTCAAGATTTCTGGTTTTTACCTACCTTTCGAGTACCTAGATCTATTATCCATGAGGAAGAGCTCCCATAAGGTTAAATTAAATGAGACAGTTAACGTAAAGGAGTTTAATGCCACTTTCTTGGAGGCTAGTCATATACCTGGGGCTACATCCATTCTGTTGGAAAGCGATGGACAAAGGCTTCTCTATACGGGAGATATGAACGCACGTGGCTCATCTCTACTCAATGGGGCTGACACGAACTTTGGTGAACTCGATGCAGTAATAACCGAGAGCACTTACGCAATGGCGGATCATCCAGAAAGCGAAGATGTGGAGAGGGAGTTTATAGAATTTGCAGAAGAGGTTGTAGAAAGGGGAGGTACCCTGTTGATCCCGGCCTTCTCGGTAGGCAGAGCACAGGAGATAGCATGCGTGCTGAAAAAGCACAACTTTCCTCATCTAGTAGCTATGGATGGCATGGCTTTAAAGGTCAATGAGATATTATTCAGATACCAAGAGCATCTTAAAGATCCGTCCCTTTTCCGCAGGAGCATGGAGAGCATAGAGTTCGTAACAAGCTGGAGCCAGAGAAGGAAAATAGTGAAGACACCGTCGTTAATAATCTCTCCCGCAGGTATGCTTGTCGGAGGGGCTGCCATCTATTACTATAGCGAAGTGTCAAAGAAATCCAAGAATGCCATAGCTATAGTCTCTTATCAGATACCTGGAACGCCAGGAAGGGCATTGTTGGAGAAAAAAGTAGCCATCATAAACGGCAAGCCAAAAAGAGTCAAAGCTGAAGTCCGCACTTTTGACTTTTCATCTCACAGTGGTAGAAAAGAACTCTTTGAAATGTTCAAGAAAATGAAAAGTTCCCCCAAGGTTTACACGGTGCATGGTGAAAAGGAGAGCTGTATAAAATTTGCCGAGGAGCTAAGGAATGAGTTTGGGCTGGATGCTGTAGCACCAAAGACTGGCGATACTTATTCAATCTAACCCAAAGAATTTTAATGAACTAATCTATCAGGAAAAAGAGATAATATATTCTTATAATAAAGGGAAAAAGATGTCTTCAAAGCCAAAGATTAGAGTACTCATCAAACCCGTAGTAGACTCTAACCACATGCGTTTTAGGGAACAATTACAGGCGGCCGCAAGATTGTATGGGTGTGAACCTGAAATGTCTTTGGAAGGAATTCATCTTCTTAATGAGGATTATGTTGCATCAAGGATACAGTATGATGCTACAAGAATTCTTCCTAGGCTCTTAGAGTTCAAGAGAGACAAGAATAAAGTAATTGGCGTGACTTCAGCCGATATTTTCGTGCCTGGTTCGAACTTCGTATTCGGATTGGCTGATGTGCTAAGGGGTGTATCCCTTCTCGCAACAGCAAGATTAACGGCTTTCGAGCTGGAGCATGGATTAAAGTCAAGCCTGATTAATGAGAGGGTATTTAAGGAGGCTGCTCATGAGTTGGGACATCTGTTCGGCTTGACCCATTGCTCCGAAACCAATTGTATGATGAGCTTTGCCAATAGCATATATGACGTCGATAAAAAACTGCCCATGCTATGTTCAAATTGTGCCAGGAAAATCAAGAACCGAGTTCACGGATGAGAGAATTTTTTACTTGCCTTTACTCATTTCCTTGAGTTTTATCTCTTTTACCTCGACCTTAATACCCTTCAGAAGTTTATCAGCTTCCTCCTTTGAGGTAATAAAGACATAGAGCATTTTAGGAGTTTTAAGCTTCAACTTCACTTTGTCATCCATTCTCAAGACACGGCACTCTACAGCCTTCTCTAAGTGAACCTTAAAATCTTCAGCGCTAAAGATTTGCTTAGGCATCGCCACTTTTCCCTTGTTTAATGGAGGATTTTAAGCGTAGAAGGTGTTCTTGAGGGTAAATTTAGGCAAAAAACCTCATACGTATTTCTGTTCATTATAGCAGTACCAGCGTTTATACTGTTCGATGTAGGTTAAGGTTTTCCCACATGAATGACAAACGGGTTGAGTAGTTGAAGCAGTCTGTGCTGCTGCAGCGGTTGGGGCTGTATAAGTCGGGGTTGCAGCCATTTTTGCCTTAGGTTTCAAAAGCACAAAGTCGCCTGCTGCTTGAATTTCGTCCCACGAGACTTCTTGTGTTCTCCCATCCTTCATCTCAACAATTATATACATTTTTGCCTCCCCAATAGCAAAGGAAACATCTTTAACTGTTCCTGCTAAGTGAGCATCACCATCGACAACCTGCATACCAACGACTTTTTCCTTTGTTATGGTTTTTCTTTCCATTTCAATTCTATTTATTGAAGAAATCGTTAATTTATAAACTTTTGTAAGAAATTAATAGCCTATTTCTAACCGATTAGATTTTAAAATGCTGGCTTGGAAATAATTCAAACTTGTATCATAAATGATAAATATACCTTTTTATAATGGAAAAAGGTTTTAAACTCTTAGTATAGGACTTATTGTAATAAGGTGAGTTGTTATGTTTGCTCCAAGCGCTGGATATGATAGAGCTATTACGATATTTTCGCCAGATGGTAGACTCTACCAAGTCGAGTACGCTATAGAGACCGTTAGAAGAGGAACACTGGCTTTAGGCTTAAAGGTGAATGACGGTGTAGTGCTGGCCGTTGAGGAAAGAACAAGAAAGCTACAGAACCCCAGTATAAGTCAAAAGATATTTCAAGTCGATGACCATGTAGGCATAGCTGCTGCCGGTTACGTTCCAGATGCCCGGATTCAAGTTGATTATTCTCGAGTTTTCTCTCAAACGAATAGGTTGATATATGATGAGCCCGTCGAGGTAGAAGCTGTTGCTAAACGCATAGGCGACTTAAATCAGCAATACACTCAGTATGCAGGGGTAAGGCCTTTTGGAGTCTCCTTGATCATTGCTGGCGTAGATAGGAGTGGGGCTATGCTGTTCTCTACGGATCCCAGTGGAACTTACTTGGGCTATAATGGGGTTGCTATAGGAGCAGGGAGCGATCAAGTAACAGAGTACTTGGAGAAAAGATACGATCCTAGCATGAGTCCAGAGGATGCTTGTGTATTGGCCATAGAGTGCGTTTATATGGTGAGCGAGGACAAAGTGGGTACAAAGCACATCAAGATGGCTCTGATAGATGTGGAGAGCAAAAAAATGAGATATCTTACAGACGAAGAAATAGCCAAATTTGCGGAGAAGGCGAAGGAGAGAATTTCTGCCACAGAAAAGCCTTAAAAGATTGGTGCTATCATAATTTGAGTAGTAAGTTCACCGTAGTTAGGTTATTCTTAGATGGGGAAAGGTTTGAAATACTAGTGGATCCCAAGAACGCTTTAGATTACAGGCTAGGTCGTCAAATCGATATTTCAAAGATAGTTGCCATAGATGAGGTTTTTTCTGATGCATCAAAGGGGTTGCGTGTCCCTGTGGAAAAGTTGAAGAAGTTCTACAACACAAGTTCTACCATAGAGGTAGCTGGGATTATTCTGAAGAAGGGAGAACTTCAGCTTACGACTGAGCAAAGGCGTTCTTTGATAGAAGACAAAAAGAAGCAGATCATCTCCATAATAAGCAAGAACTTCGTCGATCCTAGGACGGGCTTACCACATCCTCAAATCAGAGTTGAGCAGGCGCTTTCTCAAGTACGTGTTTCTATAGATCCTTTCAAAAGTGCTGAAGAACAGGCAAAGACTGTTGTAGAACAAATGAGGACAATTCTTCCCTTGAAACATGAAAGGATAATCCTCATGGTGAAAATCCAGCCTCAGTTCTCGGCCAAAGCTTTGGGAGTTTTGAAAAATTACGGAGAAGTTCAAAAAGAAGAGTGGTTGCAGGACGGTTCTTTGAATGCCATCTTAGAGATTCCTGCAGGGATTCATTCTTCATTGATAGACAAATTAGGTTCCATCACGAAGGGTTCCTCCCAAGTGACTATAGTTAGGTGAAGGAAATATGCCTGAAGTTGAAAGAAAGTACGTGACTCCTGGCGAGCTTGTAGCCGAAGGAAGCTATAAGCCTATCAGCAATGTGATTAGAATAAAGGACAAATTCTATGCAACGAAAGTGGGTCTAGCTGAAATGAGTCATGAGGGGATTCGGGTCATTCCCTTGTCTGGGCCTTACATCCCTAGAGTTGAAGATTTAGTTATAGGCAAGATAGTCGACTATTCGGCTTTTTCATGGGAGGTGGATATAAACTCCTGCTTCTTTGCCTATCTTCCCGCTCAAAGCGTCTTTGGTAAAGAATTCTCACCAGATGTTGAATCTCTTTTAAAGAAATTCTCCATAGGAGATTTGATCTACGCAAAGATCACTGCTTATGATAGGACTAGGAACCCTCTTTTGGGCGTATCTGGACCGGGTTTGGGCCATATTCCAAAGGGAGAGATCGTGAAGATAAGCCCTGCCAAGATTCCTAGGTTGATAGGCAAGAAAGGGTATATGATAAAGACCATAGAATCTGCCACAAATTGCAGACTAATAATTGGCCAGAATGGAATAATTTTAATAGTAGGACCGCCTGACGGTGTCTTGCTGGCGACTCAAGCTATTAGGATGGTCGAATCTGAAGCCCATTTGGCAGGTTTGACTAAGAACATCCAGAACCTTTTGTCAAAATATAAGGAGGTAGAAAGTTGAGAGAATTGATAGATGATAAGGGTTTAAGGATAGATGGAAGGAGGGTAGATGAGCTAAGGCCCTTAAAGATAGAGGTCGGAGTGCTTAAGAATGCTGATGGCTCTTGTTATATAGAGATGGGGAAGAACAAGATAGTTGTTGCAGTTTATGGCCCAAAGGAGGTTCATCCGAAACATCAAGCTCTGCCGGATAGATCGGTCTTAAGATGCCGTTACCATATGGCTCCCTTCTCCACGGATGTTCGTAAACCTCCACAACCGTCAAGGCGTGAGATAGAGATATCAAAGGTGATAAGGGAAGCCCTCGAACCAGCCCTTATACTAGAGGAATACCCAAGAACAGCAATATATGTATATTTAGAAGTATTACAGGCTGATGGGGGCTCAAGATGCGCTGGAATTACGGCCTCCGCGGTTGCTTTGGCCGATGCCGGTATTTCTATGCGTGACATGGTCGTGGCTTGTGCTGCTGGTAAGGTATCTGGAACGGTAGTTTTAGATTTGGACGACAAAGAGGATAAAGAAGGAGAGGCTGATATGCCCGTTGCCATAATGCCAAACCTAAATCAAGTGACTCTCCTTCAGCTGGATGGAATATTGGCACCCGAGGAATTCGAGAAAGCTTCTGAAATGGCTTTCAATGCTTGCAGGCTCATCTACGATGCTCAGCGTAAAGCTTTGATGGATAAATACTTTGGTAAGGGTGAAGCTGGTGAGGAATGATGTCGGCTGTAAAGAAATCCATAGTCGTTGAGCAGTTAAGAAAAACTCAGATGATAGAGCTTTTGTCGAAAGAGAAGAGGCTAGACAATAGAGGTTTGACTGACTTTCGTCCCATTATCATACAAACTGGCGTAATAGAGAGAGCCAATGGTTCCGCTCGGGTTCAGATCGGCAATACCCAAGTTATAGCGGGTGTAAAGATAGAGGTAGGAGAACCCTTCCCAGATACCCCTGAAAAGGGGCTTTTGGTAGTAAACGCGGAAGTCTTGCCTTTAGCTTCAGCCTACGCAGAGCCTGGCCCCCCTGATGAAGATGCCATAGAGTTGGCCAGAGTTGTTGATAGAGGTGTCAGAGAATCCCAGATGGTAGACTTTTCAAAGCTTGTACTGATACCTGGGAAGAAGGTATACGCTGTATTTGTCGATGTAAACGTTTTAAACGCCGATGGCAATTTGTTCGACGCTTCATCCTATGCTACCGTTGCTTCAATCGCCACATCCGCCATGCCAAAGTCCTATGTCGAACAAAGCGGGCAGATAAGACAATCTGATGAGATTATTCCACTGCCGGTAAAGGGAATCCCTGTTTCTATCACCACGGCTAGAATAGGCGATACGCTTATAGTGGATCCAACCTCTGAAGAGGAGGCTGTTATGGATGCTAGAATAACCCTTGTTTCTGATGAGGATGGAAATCTATGCGCAGGGCAGAAAGGTCAGCCCGGAACTCTTAACTTGGACCAAGCAAAGTCTGTGGTGAATATAGCTAAAGTCAAAGCAAAAGAGGTCAGAGAGATCATCAAAAAAGGGATTATGAAAGATGCCAAAGGCTAAGCACAAAAGCTTAAGGGGGCTTGGTGCCAAATACGGCTCAACTCTGAGAAAGAGGTATAGCAAGGTATTCAACACTTTGAAGGAGAAGAGGAAGTGCCCTAGTTGTGGTTCTTGGAAGTTGAAAAGAAAGAGCAAGGGTATATGGGAGTGCAAATCCTGTGGCTTAATCATGACAGGAAGGGCTTATGACATCACTCCAGCACCAATCAAATCAGTTTAAAAGAGGAAATATGATAGAGGAATTAGAAGCCAAGATAGAGGCCAGCCTTGGAGAAGACCTAGCTAGAATTGCGTACTTGGCTTTGAAGCCTGATCTGGACAAAGCCCCAAAATCAAGGTTCACGGTTAATATTTTTTGTGATGAAGATAGATTGATCATAGATTTGAGGGGGGATGAAATATCCCAATTGAGGGCTTTGATAAATTCTTATCTAAGGCTGATAAATGTGGTATTGAATACCATTGACTATTTGAAAGAATGAAGATGGTTGAGTTTGGCTTCAGACCCTTCCTCGAACAAAAAGCTGATGATTGATGGAAGGGTATTCAGTATCCACATAACAAGAGCTAAGAATGGTTGTTTCTTAATAATTTCTGAAGGAGAGGAGGTCAAGTTAGGCTCGGTGGCTTTATCAGTGAAGATAGGCGACAAGGCAAATTCTAGCACCATCATCCCAAGCAAGTTCGGAGATATCTACTCAAGAATACTTTCTGAGAGATTATCCATAGTAATCAACGGTGTTGTTATTACATCTTTGTACTCCATTGATCCTATAGATACCCAGATAGCAAGAAGGTTATTGGAAGAAATCAAAGACCTCTCCAAGACTTAGGTAATGATTTCTTTAGCATCGATCAATTCTTCGCCAGGTATCTTAACGATCTCAAACCTTTCTCTTCTCTTGAATAGGCTAAAAGTTGCATCTATACCAACCTTTGTAGTAATAAGATTTTCTTGATCACTCGATGGGTCTAGGCTCGAGCCTTTTGCATTAGGTATTACTATCAAACCTCTATCTCCTTGAAAGCGAATGGCAATAGCAGATTCTACACTATTCATGTCAAATGGATTTATGTCATCGTCTACTACTATCGCCAATTTTAAGGATGGATGATTTGCAAAAGCCGATAGTATTGCGTTCTTTGGCTCTCCTTCGTAAGTCTTTTTGATCTGAATTACCGCATGCAGCCAGTTGCAACCACCATCGGTAAGGTGAACAGCCTTTGTTGAAGGAACCGTATTCTTGACTCCTTGAAATAGCTTGATTTCTATTGGAAGGGACATGAGCAATCGATGCTCACTACCGGCCGGTAGCAAGCCTTGATAGATAGCGTCTTTTCTATGATAGACATTCTTAACTTCAATTACTGGCTGCCTTCTGGGATAATCATAAGTGCCTAGCATATCCGCCATAAATTCTTCCTCCTCTCTATCCTTCAAAAATTCACCTTCTAACACTATCTCAGAATGGGATGGAACAAATAAATCCGCGTTTTCACACTTTGCTATAGTCAAATTACCGTTCAAAAGAGAGTTCGCCATGCCCATCTCATCAACTCCATAAGGCAACTGGCAAGCGGCCGCTAAAGATACAGCCGGATGAACGCCTATCGCTATTGCCACTTCAAGGGGCCTTTTTGCTTGCTTTGATAGCTGTAAGCATCTCCATAGATGCCTTCCCTCAACTACTCTTATCGCCAAATGCTGATCATCAAGAAGAAGCATGCGGTGTATAGATTCGTTTTGAGTCTTTGTTTCTATGTTTTTTGCAAAGACTATTCCTGATGTTATGTACCTTCCAGCATCCTTCTCATAGTGCTTAAGGATCGGCAGTTTGCTCAACCTTGGCTTCTCTGATAGTTCTTTGAATGGAGCATCTTTAATGATTTTAGGATTCGCTAGATTGACCATGGATGAAGAAATCTTTTCGTTAAGCTCATTAGGGCTTATGCCTATGGCTAAACAAACTCTTTCCTTCGTGCTGCACAAACCACTGATAAGAGGATAATTTGTATCTCTTATCTTCTCAAAAAACAAAACTGGGCCTTTATCGAGCTTCTTCATTATAGCTGCTGTCTCATACAAATAAGACATCTCTTTCCTTATTCTGATCATTTGACCATTACTTTCCAATGATTTCAAGAAGACTCTTGGATCCGATGGGCTACCGGTTTTGTCCAAACCATCACCTATTGCGCTAAATATAGTTCAAGTTTATAGGTCTTTAAAAGTCTGATAAAGTGTTTACAGACGAAGAAAACGATAGCTTACATTTTAATGTAGGTTAAAAAGACATTTATTCCTAATCCACAAACATATTATCAAATTGTACCTTACCAATGATGAGGAAAGAGCCCTTAGTGGAGAGTACGGCGAAGCCCTAGAGACGGCTTATAGAATACTGTTGTCTACAGGACGTTTAACAAATGCAAGCCGTTTGATCAAAATCTCATCCGCCCATGTCTCAGGAGTCTCGTATTCGACCATTGGCGATTATGGCAAAGAATTTCTAGCGAATCTCAGCCTAAACGCTAAGGTTTCTGTGCCTACTACCGTGAACCCTGCTGGGATCGATCCCAAGAATCCGTATGGTTTTGATGTTGATGGCAATTATATCTCTGAGCAGATGAAAATAGTCGAAGCCTATAAGAAATTAGAAGTAACGGAATCTTTTACCTGCACGCCATACGAAGGTTTCTATCTACCACCAAAAGGCAGTCATGTGAGTTGGGCCGAGAGCTCGGCATCAGTCTTTGCTAACTCCATTCTGGATTTGAAGACTAATCGTGAGAGTGCGTTGAGTGCCCTTGCTAGCGCTATTGTAGGTAAGACTCCATACTCGGAGCTGCATCTCGATGAATTGAGGAATCCAGTTCTTTCGATTCAAATCAAAATGAATGACTTTTCTGACTCTGTCAAATTTGGTCTTTTGGGCTATTTTGCTGGAAGAATTACAAGAGGGCCTATGGCTCTTCAGAATACAAAGAATCCAAGCACTTCTGAGGCCAAGGCCCTCTGTGCTGCTATAGGCACTTCCGGAGCCTCTGGTATGTTCATGATAAACGAGAATGTGGGTAAGGTTGAGAGGATTGATTTTACCTACAATGAACTCAAGAAGGTTTATGACGATCTTAATGATGCTGAAAAAGGAGACGCCATAGTGTTGGGCTGTCCTCACCTCAATTTTAATGAAATATATGAAATCTCCGAATCGATCGGAGATAAGAAACTCGACAAAAAGTGTCTCATATTCTGCTCAAGAAGGGCTTACGAAGAAGCAAAGCAAAGAGGATATGCTGATAACATAGAGAAGGCAGGCGCAAAGTTCGTCTGTAACACTTGCGCCGTATTCAATCCTATGATCTCCCATCTCGGAGTCGATAGTATCTCTACGAATTCTTGCAAAGCAGCCCATTACCTCAAAAGAGTTCATAAAGTTGGCATAGACCTTAAAGAAGCTAATCAAATTTTACGTGGGAGTTGTGGATGATATGAGAGGGGTATTTGGAGCAAGAGGGCTTGTTGATGGTTTGGGATGCGGGGAAGCATTAACCACAAGTTCTCCTATATCATTTTTAGAAGGTGTAGACCCGGAGCAAGGTAAGATTATCGATAAATCTCATGAACTTTTTGGATTGAGCATAGACAAAAAAGTGCTAGTATTCCCCCATAGCGTTGGCAGTAGCGTTGGAGCATATGTGCTGTATAAACTGAAGAAAAATGGAAAAGCCCCCTCTGCCATCATCAACCTGAAGTCCGATAATATTACCGTCTCTGGTTGTGCCATTGCCAAGATACCTCTTGTAGATATGGTGGTGGGATTATCCTTCATTAGAAAAGGAGACTTTCTCATGGTAAATGGAAGCAATGGTTCTGTAATCATCTATTGATCTTTATTGAATAGGTTTTTATTTTGACCGTATACGCTAGGATCATATGGAGTTAAAAATCTCGCCAGATTTGATAGAGCGTTTTACCGGTTTACAGGCTCTTTTAGCCCTTGTAAGAGGAGTAAAAGTTGAAAAGCAAAGCATCGGGCTAGAAGATTTCAAGGAGAAAATCATCAAAGAGGTCAGGGAGAAGTATGACATTGAAAGCTTAAAAGATGTACCAATCCTAAGGGCTTACAGAGACTTTTTCTGGAGAGTCGGCATAGACCCTACTAAGGTAAGGCCCGCTGCTGAAGCGTTGATAAGAAGGATTCTTGGAGGCAAATCTATACCTAGCATAAACAACATCGTTGACGCCTACAATCTTGCATCCATAAAAACCGAAATAGCCTTAGCAGCCTTCGATGGGGATAAGATTCAAGGCAATCTGATCATGAGATTTGCGAGAAAGGGTGAGAAGTTCTTAGGGATTGGTATGGAAGAGCCAAAGGAGCTGCAAGGTGTAGAGACTGTAGTCTTAGACGATATGAAGCTAGTGGCAATTTATCCTTATAGAGATGCCGATGAATCTAAACTGAATGAGAAAACGAGAAATGTCTTGTTGATGGTATGCGGGGTTCCTGGGATAAGTAAGGAGAGATTGAACAATGCTAAAAATATGGCCATAGAATACGTAACAAGGTTTTGTGGCGGAATGAAAGTTCAATCGTTCAAATAAAAGTAGTCTTTCTTTTTTCAAAATTTCACATAGACACCTTAGTGGCATACCCCTCCCTACCAAAGAAAGCCCCTACAGCCTTTTCAACTCTTGATCTATGCTCGGATGATGTGTATATCCTTATGATGTCCATATATCCTGCAATAGCCCCTACCAAAGCCAACTCCTTTATAGGAATAATCTCATAGCGCCTTCCTTCGACGGTCTTGTAAACCAGGGTTATGGATGAGAGAGATTGACGTGAAGAGGTATAAGGCACAGAAGGAGTTGTTGGGACATCGAAGAATATTAGATCGGAATCTATCTTAGCCTCCTTCGATATCTCCGTTGATATCTTATCTCTTATGCTCTTCTGGTTAAGAATTCTATCTATGAAGGTATCCTTTCTATGAACTATCTTCTCAAATACGCATTTTATCAGTCTTCTATCTCTAAAGCCTATTGCAAGTTGCTTCGCTTGACTCAACTCTCTACTCTTTGGTTCTAAGTCGGTAAGCTTTGCAAGGGTCAATTCATCTGTAAGCCGAAGGTAACTTTCCAAATCTCTGACATCTGTAAGGTTCAATTCATCATCGGCAAGGATTATGGAGCGAGTTAACATAGCCTGAGCGGCTCTTACCGTTTTGTGAAAATAAACTGCTTTAAACATCTCATAACGAGCAATGGTAAAGGCTTCAAAAGCGTAAAGAGCTGCTTGGTCAATTGCCAATCTCTCATCCACGATTTCAAAGGAATCCAATAGCCTGTGCACATCCACTCTGCCGTACTCTACCCCAGCAAAGTACGAGTCTCGAAGAAGATAGTCCATTATATCTACGCTCAAGCCTCCTGCAATTATCTCGTTCATGAACTTGGGTCTCTGTGTTGATAATCCTAAAGCTAACTCCGATATATCCTTAGAATTAAAGCCATGCTTCTCTATTATGTCTTTGATCCCAGTTTCTTTGATGATCCTTTGTGACATGTCTTCATGAGTTATGTTCTTCTTTTCTGTTAGAGCCTCTTCGAAGAGATGAGAGAAAGGACCATGGCCGACATCATGAAGTAAAGCGGATAGTCTTAGCTCTTGAATTTCGTCTTCTGTAATTTGAATCTTTGAGGAAAGAGAAGAGCCCGACAATCCAGCAAGGTACATGGCCCCCAAGGAATGCTCGAAGCGAGTATGCTGAGCACCGGGATAAGCTTGACTTGCCCCTGCGAGTTGGCGGATCCTTCTCAGCCTTTGAAAGATGCTCGTATCTATAATTTCTCTCTCCACATCAGTTATGTGGATATATCCATGCACAGGATCCCTTATCTCGGCTATAAACTTCAACTTGATAGTAATGATTGTGCTTTGGCTATATGTTTATCTTAAAGGAATATCATAAATAAATCAAATGGGGGAAGTCTTCAAACCCAAGGATGTAATGAAAAGAAGGAAGCTCATAGAAGAAGCTCTTCGAGATTTAAGCCCTAGAGTAAAAGATACTGTCATAGATGTCCTTGAATCTTGGAAGGGAGAAGAGTCTAGGAACCGTTTGATAAAGATAATGGGAAAAAAGAGCGTAGAGGGCCATCTTAAGTCTTTAGAATCCTAAATCTCTCAAGAATTTCAGGATTTGCTTATTCACAACATCTGGAGGGTTCATACCATTTATTATGGAAGCTTCACCAAAGGGATAATAATCTTTTAGATTAAAAAACAGTTCTCTTACCTTTCCCAGAAAGATCGCATCTTCATAAAGGTCCTCTTTGCTCTCTAATTTGTCTATTCTTTTAAGAGCGATATCCGCCGGTAGGTCTATTATTAGAGTATAATCCTGCTTTATAATATTCTTCTCTAAACTCAATATTCTCTTTTCATCTATTTCGTTAGCCTTCTGATAAACAACATTGCTCTCTAGCCATCTTTTCGATAGAACGATATTCTTCGGACTCTCTTCTAACCATTCTGCTATGGCGTTATTGTGCTGAGCCCTATCCAAAGACCATAGAATCCATGCATATTCTTTGGGCAATTCGCCCTTTATTATTACATCAGATTCTTTCTTAAGGTATGAACCTACCAATGCTCCAAGGTTGGTATCATAAGATGGCAAAGAAACTTTCTTCACTTTGTAGGATAATTCTGTCAAAAAATCATAGATTGATATTACTCCCTTGATCCTTTTTGGGTTAAAGCACTGGGTCTCCTTGCCCGTTTTATCTATTCCAGTTACAACCAAGAACTTTCCCAATACTGGCTTAGGAAGGGCAACCAAATTCTCAGTTGCCTTTATTATATCATCAAGTATTTCGATAGGAATTCCTTTACCCTTTATTCTTATCTTCATTTCAAGCAAATAAATCGAAATTTTTCTTGATGTGATTTCTTCCTCTATCAGCCTTAATACTTTTTGTAAATCCTCCGCCTGTACTTCTATGGGCATTTCTATCATTTCATTAAATAATAGATAGTGATTTTTAAAAGATATTCATCTATCTTTTTTTCCTTCTATGAAATCTATGAAAGCTATCTTTGCTTCATCAAAGGGCATCTGGACAGGGGGATGCTTAAAGCAATAAGCAGATAAGCTTATCAGAGGTCCACCAACATTTCTCATCAAGGCTATCTTTGTGCCTCTAATGGCATCTATCATTACTCCTGCACTGTTGGGTGCGTCTATGACGCTCAACTTTACATCCATGGTTATGGGAGTGTTGCCAAAGTATCTCCCCTTTATCCAGACATAACATATCTTCTCATTTCTCAAGAATCCAACATAATCACTAGGCCCGATCCTTGTTGGCACATGATAAGGAACCATAGCTCTAACCGCGCTTGTCTTGCTCTCTCTCTTATCCATTAATCTCTCTTCTTCTAACATGTTGAGAAAATCCGTGTCTCCTCCAATATTCAGTTGATAAGTCTCATCCAGTTTCACACCTCTGTCCACTAGCAATTTCATTAGGGTTTTATGAAGAACGGTCGCTCCTATCTGGCTCATGACATCGTCTCCTGCTACTGGTAATCCAGAATTAGAGAATCTTGACTGCCAATCAGGGTTTGAAGCTATGAAGACCGGCATAGCATTTACAAAAGCTGCTTCTGCTTTTAGAGCCTGTTCTGCATAGAAAATCGTAGCCTTTACACTGCCTACTGGAACATAATTCACGACCATATCTGCACCGCTATCTTTCATTGCAGATGCAACATCTACAGTCTCTTTATTTGAGACTCTTACTACATCTTTTATATACTTGCCTATGCCGTCTATTACTGCTCCTTTCTCGACCTTCACCCCTAATTTGGGAACATCTGATATTCTCATAGTATTGTTTGGAGGTTCATATATGGCCTCGCTCAAATCCTTGCCCACTTTATTTTCATCTACATCAAAAGCGGATACAAACTCTATATCATAAGGCTTTAGCCCTCCCAAATCATATCTTGCTAATCCTACAGTCCCGTCTAGGTTAGAGTTCTTGTAGTAGTGGACTCCTTGTACCAACGCTGAAGCACAGTTCCCTACTCCAACTATGGCCACTTTGGCTTTCATATCGAACTCTAACTCTATTCATAGATTATAATAACCTTTGCTACATTAGATAGTGTCGCGAAAAAAGAAAGAATTTTTCGTACTGGAAATTGTCGATGAAGTGAAGATAGTTATTGTTTTGACACAGAAACCTAGCGGTACCAGATTGTTTCCAAAGAAAACCTGCCTGAATAGCTTATGGTAAGTCTTGACAAATCTACTTATGGATAAGTTGCCTTGTTTATCTCCAACAATTTAAATAAAGGTTTTTCTGAATCTATTATCGACCTCCCAACTATTATGAAATCAGCTCCTGCCTTTACCGCCTCCATAGCATCTCCTCCTTGAAATCCGATTCCCGGAGAGAATATCAATAACTTTCCCTTTGCTCTTGATGCTATAGATGATAATATCTCTAAATCAGTGGCTCCTGCAACTATCCCATCCACATTCCAATCAATCGCTCTTTTAGCAAACAATTCGTAAATCTTCTCTTGCTTCAGATTTTGGTCTATAACCGTGAGTCCGTAGCCTTCTTTGGAACCTTTATGACTCATATATGCCAAGAGGATTACTCCCTTACCCGTCTCATGGGCTCTCTTTATCACAGGCTCAAGTCCTTCTTTATAACCTATGAACGGATTGGCAATAATAGCGTCAAAGCCTGTTCTCCATAAATAGTCGCTAGCTACCAGATTAGTTGATGCTATATCATTGATTTTCAAATCCGCTATAACTTGTAATCCATACCTATGAGCATTATTGACGATCCTTTTAACATCCGTAAAAAGACTTAAGGGCAAAAGAAGATGGTAATTTAGTTTCACTGCTGCGATATGCAAGGATAACTCATCTAGTAGTGATAAGGATTTATCTACTAATTGAGACCTTTTATCAGCAATTATATCAAGGGCCAAGACTACTCTGCTGGAATGGTCTTTCGAAGAAATAGTAATCCTGTCTATGAAACTTTTCTTCATCTCTCAAATTCTACCAAAGGATGACCATCTGCAAGCCTTATTATTTTAATGTAAACATTACCGTGCTCATCAACCCTATTAGTGAAGCTAGCTTCTCCAACTTTTAGAGGAGAGTATTTTAGGAAGTTATTGGCGGGTAATTCCTCTACTATTATGTAAAAGAAGATTAAGTTTTCGTCTAAATTATCTATACGGGTGATAACGCCCATGATATTATCGCCGTCGGATTTGAAAGAGAAAAGAGGCAGTGGTGGCTCGTCAAATAGAACCTTATAGGAACCTACTTTTGCCAAGCTAGCAATATCCTTTACCAGGATTGAAAGCAGTTTATCCATTTTGCCTTTGATAGGATCCAATCCTCTCTTGAAGAGCTTTGGAAGCTTCTTCAAACGTACTATTGGAGCATAGATATAAGCAGGAAAGAGGGGAGAATCTGATAGGATAGCCTCCTCTATTCCTCCAGAGTTCTTGTAACCGAGAAAATGTTTCTCCTCCTTGGCTTTAACGTAATAGAACAAGAGTCTTCCCATGAATACATCTATCTGTGTGGCTAGGTAGATGTCATTATTATGCTCAAAAGAGAAGATAGGTATGGGCGTCTTTTCAAAGGCACAAGTCAACCTTGCTAAATCTTTCAAATCTGAAAGCTCGACAAGGCAAGGGGGCATTATCCTTTTTGGGCCTATCTTGGCGGACATAGTTATCGAAAAAACTCTCTATGTTAAATACATTTACTGGCATGAACAAATAATCGGAATAAATTTGGGAGTTGAAGATGAGCATATTTGTAGGATGCTGTGACTATGCTGGTTTAAGCCTTAAAGAATATTCTGAGAATTTTGAAGTAATAGAGACTCAGTCAACATTCTACAAATTGCCGTCAGCAACAAGGGCAGAAAATTGGCGCCAGCAAGTCAAAATGAATTTCATGTTCACTGTGAGAGCCTTTCAGGGAATAACTCATCCAATGAGTAGCCCTGCTTGGAGAAAGGCTGGTAGTCAAAAGCCCGTAGAAAAAATTGAGAATTATGGTCATCTAAAGCCTAGAGAGCAGAACTTTGAATGCTGGGCTAATACCATTAAGATCTGCAAGGCATTAGATTCCAAAGTTTGTGTTGTTCAACTTCCACTATCATTTATATGCAATGAAGAGAACTCTAGAAATATTACCGAATTCTTCAAGAATGTTGAAAGGTCTTTTACTGTAACCATCGAGTTTAGGCATAGATCATGGGACGATGATCAAGAATTGCCAGAGGAATTATTGAAAAAATATAGAAGCCACACATGTTGTAGACCCTCCCATAAAGAGGCCCTTTCTAAAGAGCAAAATAGGTTACCATCGTCTGCACGGTTTAGGCAAAGGGCTCAATTATGGGTATCAGTACAATGATGATGAGCTCCTCAAGCTTTTGGAAGAGGTTAAGAAGACATCTTGCCAGGAAAGTTTTATCATGTTCAACAATCTATCAATGCATGAAGATGCTGCAAGGTTCAAAAGACTAGCTAAGGATGGTATTATGCCGCCTCTTGAAGGGAAGAGTCCAGAGGATAGATTAGGAATTATTCTCAAAGGTATAAGATTCCCTATAAAGGCAAGGGAGCTGTGTGAAAAAAGGGGCTATCTTTTGGCAAGAGTTAATAAGAATGCTTTTACTTTGGCTGAAGTTATAAAAATGATAGGTTCAAACGAATTCATTTCATTTGACGAGCTATTCAGTTTGACGAAGGCGTGTCTGCTTGAAAAGAGTTGATAAGGCAAGGGCTTTGATGAGCGATGCTATGAAGATGAATCATGAAACTATTGGTGTGCTATCACAAGGTATCGACCCAAGAAGCATGGCTGATATCGTGTGGGAAGCATATAGTAAATTGGAACATGCCATAATACTTATCAAACTCGATCTTGGTGATGAATCTAGTCAAAGGCAAGAATCTTCAGAAGAAGACCCTGTTGAAGTTGGAGGGTTGCTCGTTAAAGCATCAGACAGCTTGGTTAATGCCCTTGACAACCTTGGTTCTGATCTTCGTAAAGCTTTAATGGATGCAAGATTGGCTAGAAATGCATTAAGATTCGCACTATTCCATATTGAAAAGGGTAACTTTTAGCTCTCTTCTTCGGCCTTCAATGCTACGAGCATTATTTTATCTTCTTCGACCAATACTCTGTAACTTTTTCTCAAATCGTTTATGTGGAGATACCTCTTGAGATAGGTCTTCAAAAGACTTTTCTTCAGCTTGACCTTTGATTTTGCATCGTCCAGAACTAGTGAACTAGCTTCTATAGAAGGCTTGAGTTTGAGCTTTTTCTCCAAAAAACTTGCCAAGTCTTCGCTCTTATCCTTCAAATCTCCTAACTCTATCTTCAGCATGCCTAAGCATTAGAAGGACTCCATTAAATTCTTTCTGAATTTGAATTGATTTAATAGCAGGTCTATACCAAACCTTGGTGGTGATATAAATGTCTGTCACAGTAATAGTGGGTGGATTCTTTGGTGATGAGGGAAAGGGCAAGATAATCTCCTACTTGGCGATGAAGGACAATCCTTCTGCAACTGTTAGGGGTGGAGTAGGCCCAAATGCCGGACATACGGTAGTATACGAAGGAAAATCGTATAAGCTTAGGATGCTTCCAAGCGCGATTCTAAGCAAGCAAACAAGATTGATTATAGGTGCTGGAGTATTGATAAATCCCAAAGTATTGCTGGATGAAATCAAGACTTTCAACGTTGAATCAAGAGTTTTGATCGATTCACAGTGCAGCATTATAGAAGAAACTCACATAGAGCGTGATAGAGGGGGCTATTTGAAGGAGAGGATAGGTACAACGGGCTCTGGTACTGGTCCTGCAAATTCCGACAGAGTTCTAAGAATAGCAAAGATCGCTAGAGATATTCCCTCTTTGAAGGATTATGCAGGAGATGTAGCCCTTGAAGTCAATAGATCGATAGATGAGGGGGCATCGATAATCCTTGAAGGCACTCAGGGTACTTTTCTATCCCTTTACCATGGCACTTATCCCTACGTTACGTCTAAAGATGTAACTGCATCTGCCATATGCTCTGACGTTGGAATAGGACCTAAGAAAGTGACCGATGTCTTATTGGTGTTCAAGTCTTATGTTACAAGAGTTGGCGAAGGTTTCTTGCCTGGGGAGCTTAACGAGGAAGAGACGATCAAGAGGGGATGGAGAGAAGTAGCTACTGTGACGGGCAGGGTGAGAAGATCGGCACCCTTCAACTTCGAATTGGCAAAGAGAGCTGTTATGCTGAATAGTGCAACTCAAATAGCTCTAACGAAGTTGGATGTAGTCTTCCCAGATACTCGCGGTGTGACCAGCTTCCAAACCTTACCAAAAGACGCTAAGAAGTTCATTGAAGATGTAGAGAATTCTTTAGGAGCGCCAGTATCGATGATCAGCACTGGACCAGAGATCTTTGATACAATAGATAGAAGAGATCGATAAGGCAAATTAGAAATCACGGCTTTATAGGAGAAGCAACATGAATGAGGGCTCTCGAGCCCAATACATTCTCAACTTTTGATATAAAGTGCCTAGCGGGCTCTTCATCAATTGCCGATAGTACTATCACAGCGTCAAAGGAACCAATCAGCATATACGCGGATACAATTTCAATCCCAGGCTCTACATCCGAAAATATTAGCCTCTTTATCAGTCCTGATAAAGCATCGGATTTGCCTATTCCTGCTTTTAGGATTGCAACTATTAGCATTCAATCGCCCCTTTTAAATCCTTGACTTCTTCATAAATGGGAAGCTTACCGATATAATAGTTTATAGTTGCCTTCCCATTTTGTTATTGACCTAGTGATAGTGGATCATTTCCCAAATTTTCTCTTCCTTCTCTGATAAGTCCTTACGGCTCTCATGAGATCTATCTTTCTGAACTCGGGCCAGAATACATCTAAGAATACAAACTCAGAGTAGGCGCTCTGCCACAATAAGAATCCACTGAGCCTTTCCTCGCCAGAAGTTCTTATGATCAAATCGGGTTCTGGATGGGGAAGGTGTGATGTGTAAAGGCGGTCTTCGATAGTCTTGGAGGTTATCTGTGATGGATCGATCTCTCCATGCCTAGCTTTCTCGGCTAGATTCTTCACCATATCCACTATTTCCAATCTTCCACCGTAGGCAATGGCAATATTGAGAAAACGCTCATCGTAATTTTCAGTGGCTTTTTCGATCTTACTTAATAGCTCCGTTATCGAGTCTGGGAGCAACTCTGTCTTTCCCAAAGCCTTTACGCGGATGTGATACTTGTGTATGCGATCGTCCTGCATCAAATCCTCAAGCTTCGCTTCGATAAGATCGAGAAGCTCCTTGACCTCGTCGGGCAGTCTTGTAAGGTTTTCTACTGATAGAACGTATAGGGTTAAGGTCTTTATATCAAGTTCATTGCACCATTCTAACAATTTCTCGGCTTTTTTCGCTCCT
>CAYMHC010000001.1:0-30911 GCA_964390155.1 uncultured Nitrosopumilales archaeon | reverse complement strand
TTTGCCAATCCTTCGGAATAATGAACGATAATGACTGGTATCCTCTTGCAACGTTGATAATCGGGCTTCCAGATGAAAAGGAAGAAGACGTTATAGAAACGCTTGAATTGATGGATGAATTGAAAGATTATAAAGCCTTCTACGTTCCATTACTTTTCGTCCCGCTAGAAAACAGTCTTCTGATGAACAAAAGTGGAGCAGAGCTCGACTCTCTTTCAAAAGCACGCTGGGAATTCTTCATTCGATGCTGGGAACATAATGTCAGAATTTGGGAAGATGCCTTCTTATCACATAGAATTCAGAATCCATTGCTTTACAAATTCGTCAAGCGAGCGGCACTTCCGTTCGCAGGTAGAATAGCTGGAATCCATTACGGAGCAAAATATGGCAAAGAAATTAAGAACGCAATCTGGAAAATGGTAAACATTCAAAGTACTTGAAGATATGGAAAAGTATAATGTGGTCATATGCTGTTATGAAAGATCCTCATCACCGTCTGAACTATGGCATCTTCCTCGATGGCTTCGACTACAGCCCTAGCTTCATTTAGATCCGATCCCACTCCTATGACGCCATGTTTTCTAATTATCAGAACGTTTCTGCCAGCAATACTTTTGCATACCATTTTGCTAAATTCTTCGGAGCCAGGTCTCTTGAAAGGTAGAATTTTAACTCCCTTCAGCATCATAGATGCTTCTGCAGTAACAGGCTTGAATCTCTTCGAGGTCATAGTGACACCTAAGGTGAAAGGATTATGAGCATGAATTACTGCATTGACATCATTTCTTGCCTTCAAGATTCCTATATGAAGGCGCCATTCCACAGATGGCATATTATTGCCTTCAACGACCTTACCATCAAGGTCTAACTTGACAAGATCCTCTTTCCTTAGCCGAGACTTGTTCAGGCCTGTAGGAGTAATCCAAATAAATTTTGTAGATGGAATTCTTGCACTTATATTGCCACTTTTACTGGTTACAAGCCTCTTTAAGTATAGATCTACCATACTTTCGACAATGTCCCTCTTTAATCGCTCTTCATTTGTACTTGCGATTTGATTTCACCCCTCTAGTGAATTGAGAATTTGTTGAGCCTAAATATTTAAATAACCACCATAATTCTCACTTATTGGAAGCGATATTGAAAGTCTGCCGTATGCATGGAACAAGAATATCTACAAGAGCAAAAAGAGGGGAATTCAAACCAATATCTAAAAGCCATATTTATACAGATTCAGTAGTAACAAAGTGTCCAACAAGAGAATCGGCTCATTTTACAGAAGCCATTAACAAACATGCGGAGGATAATGCATGATAAGCGTATGCAAAAAATGTGGACTACCTACTGATCTTTGTGTTTGCGAAGAGCTGGAAAAAGATGAGATAAGAGTTGTTGTCCGCCTTGAGATGAGAAGGTTTAGGAAACCCACTACCATGATCGAGGGATTAAACCCAAAACGGACAGATCTGAACAGGATAGCCCAGAGATTAAAAAGTAAGTTGGCTTGTGGTGGAACCGCAAAGGACGGCTACATACTCTTACAAGGAGATCATAGAGACACCATCAAAGAAGAGCTGGTTAAGTTTGGCTTTGATGAATCCTCGATAGAAGTCCAGTGAAGCGAGAGGAATCTCTTGCAAGAAGACGATCCTAATGAAAGGTTGGAGGTAAGATTACGCCACACTTCAATAAAGCGGAAGAAGCTCTGCCCTGGTTGTTTGAGCGATCTTGAGATGGCATCACCTATTGGAGGATGGCTTATACCCCAAGAATATAGGTGTAAAGTCTGTGGTTATTATGGTCCAATAGCTTTAGAGACCTGCGATTGAAACCATAAGAAGAATAACTGCCTTGCAATAGGTTTAAATAGAAAGATAGCAACCCATGGTTCTAAGTGGTAAAAGTGGGGGATTCAGTTCATAGCAAATGGAAGATTATACGCCTCAATGTACCCACGTCCTAGTCGGAACAGTCTTACAAACAGTGCTCAATATCAAAAAACCCTCAAAATACTTAGGCCTAGAAGAGATGATGAGAATTGGCCAAAGTAAGGTTTGCTCTTCCTAAAGGCTCACTTGAGAATGCTACTTTTGAGATTCTTAAAAAAGCTGGATACAGTTTATCAGGACAAGAACGCACATATCGTCCATCCATAAATGATTCTGAGATAGAGCCCAGAATATTAAGACCACAAGAAATACCCATCTACGTAGCAGAAGGCCTCCAAGATATAGGCATAACTGGGTTGGATTGGATAAAGGAGACAAATTCCGATGTAGAGGTTCTTTTGAATCTAGAGTATGGCGCAATTAGGCTCGTACTAGCGGTTCCTAAGCCGTGGGCTATAGACTCGCTTTCTCAACTTATTGAGAACTTTTGGAAGGAAAAGAAAGATTTGAGGATTTCAACAGAATACCTTAACATCACTGTTTCACACCTCAAATCTAATCCTGCGTACAAGAAGTGCTATGGCGATCTTGATCCTTTGATCATAACACCTTGGTGGAAGATAGGCAACAACACTGGTGTTAGCGTCTACCTCTCTTTTGGGGCAACTGAAGCAAAGCCACCGGAGACTGCAGATGCTATAGTGGATGTGATAGAGACTGGCACGACCCTAGAGCAAAACAATCTTAAGATAATCGAAACTGTAGGCAAATCTACAGCCTATCTGATTGCAAACAAAGATGCCTTGAGAGACGCTGAGAAGAGGGAGAAGATCTACGATATACTAACTCTGCTAAAGGGTGTAGTTGATGGAAGAAAGAAACTACATATATTCGTCAACGTAAGTGAGGTAAATTTACCAGAGATTCTAAGGCGACTACCAGCTCTTAAGAGGCCTACGATATCTCCTCTATCGGAGAAGGGTTGGTACTCTGTGAACACGGTCATAGAGAAAGAGATTTTCATAGAGCTCTTGCCCAAGTTGAGGAGGTTAGCTCAAGGTCTTGTAGTTTATGAACCAAGACAAGTTCTATCTCTTGATGAGATTCTTGACGCAAAGGAAAAAGGCGATGAACAATAATTAGATCATGGAAGGTTTCGGATTTTCCTAGCCAACTTCTTGAAGAGAGAGGATATTATTCGCCAAAACGGGTTGGCGAATTAGAAAACTATGTAAAGGAGATAATGGACGAGGTTAAGAAGAATGGAGACAGAGCTCTGACCAATTTTGTCAAAAGGTATGATGGAGTTAAAGTTGATGTTGACAAATTCAAGGTTGAGAGGGAAGATATCGATAGGGCCTATGAAAGCGTCAATGAAGATGAAGTCTCTGCATTAAAGTTTTCGAAAAGAAGAATCGAAAACTTTCAGAAGACTTTTCTCAATAGGTTGAAATTCAAATGGTATTTTGGAGGAAAAGATGTCAGGGTATCCAGTCTAACACTGCCTATCGAGAGCGTAGGTTGCTATGTTCCGGGGGGCTATACACCATATCCAAGTAGCCTTCTAATGGCAGTGGTTCCAGCAAAGGTTGCAGAAGTGCCACGCATAGCTGTTTGCTCACCGCCTATGAGTGACGGTAAGCCCGATCCGATTCTTCTCGTGGCATCAGATATTTGTGGGGTGGATGAGATATACAAAGTAGGGGGAGCTCATGCCATAGCGGCTTTGGCTTACGGTACTGAAAGCATAAAGCCTGTCAAGAAGATAGTAGGACCTGGAAACAAGTACGTTACTACTGCCAAGATAATAGCATCGAAGGATGTAGCAGTCGATATGCCAGCAGGTCCAAGCGAAATACTGACAATCGCCGATGATTCAGCAAATCCGTACTTAATTGCCCTTGATCTGATTTCACAAGCAGAACACTCGCCGGAAAGTGTATGCGGGTTGGTCACCACGTCAAAAGAGTTGGCAAGCAGAGTCATGTTAGAGTTAGAGAAGTTAGCGTCAAATCTAGCGAGGGCGGAGATGGTCACGAAAGCCCTTACTCAAAATGGCTTCGTTGTAATCTGTGACAATATGGATGATGCAATAGATTTCACAAATGATTTTGCTCCTGAGCACCTAGAGATAGTAGCCAAGAAAGCCAGTGAAATTATCGGGCGGATAAAATCCTCTGGAATGGTCTTTCTGGGCCCTTATAGTCCTGTCTCTGCTGGCGACTATTGTGTTGGGACAAATCATATATTGCCTACGGGAGGATATGCTAAAGTCTACTCCAACCTTTCTGTGATAGACTTTGTAAAGAGAGTCTGTGTAGTGAAATGCTCTAGGAAAGGCTTACTTAAAATGATGAAGCCCATCAGTACGTTAGCCCGGAGAGAAGGATTGATAAATCATGCCATAGCTGTGGAGGAGAGGTTCTAAGATTGGTCATTTTAAGGTGAATACTATGAACGTAATTTCAGATGAATGGCTTCAAAGCAAATTGCAGGAAATCAAATCTTTCATTAGATACGTGAAGCCAGAATCAGTATTGGATGTAGCCTTAGAGACAGGAATAGAGACAGAAAGGGTAATCAAACTGAATCAAAATGAAAACCTTTTCTTGTCCAAAGAGTTCCTTCGTTCTCTTCTAAATGAAGTCCTCAAAGATATCGATCCAAGGCTTTACTCCAAGGAAGGAGAAACGGAGCTCAAAAATGCTTTAGGAAAATATGTTGGCCTACCCTCAGACTGCGTAATTCTAGGAAATGGAAGCGATCAAATCATAGACTTGATCATTCGAACCTTCTTGAAAAAAGACAGCGTTGCTATCTCGATTAAGCCTACCTATTCAATGTACAAATGGTCTGTAAATCACCTAGGAGCTAATTACTTTGAAATTCCATTGAAGGAAGATTTTTCTCTTGACATTAGGAGCATACTAGAATCATCGAAAGATAAGGTAGGGATGTGCTTCATCTGCTCCCCGAATAATCCTACAGGCAACCAATTTGAATTAGAGGAAATTAAAGCCATTGTGGAGGACTTTCCTGGCTTGGTTCTAGTAGATGAAGCATACGTAGAATTTGCAGAGAATTCTTTGGTGAAGTTTGTAAAGAGGTATGATAATCTCGTAGTAACTAGGACATTCTCAAAGGCTTTTGGTCTTGCTGGTGCGAGGATAGGATACGCTCTATCCAATAACGAAATTGCAACTGCCATCTTTGAATATGCCCAATTGCCCTACTCTTTGAACTGTATTGGGTTGAAGCTAGCTTTGAAAGCCCTTGATAAGAGTGACATATTCAAGGAAAGTATAGAGGGATTGAAGGAAGAAAGACAAAGGATGATGAAGAGGCTAAACTTAATGAAAGGCGTAAGGGTCTTCAAGTCCGATGCTAACTTTATTCTATTCCAAGTAATGAAGCCTTATGAGAAGGTCTTCAGTGAGCTCCTTAGCAAAGGCGTACTGGTTAGAAAGATAGGAACAGTATTGAACTTGGAAGGATGCTTAAGAGTCACTGTTGGCTTACCGTATATGAACGACAGTTTCATAGAAGCTCTCGAATCTACAAGTGATTGATTCATGTGGAAGGAAGACTACATTGCCATTCGATCAAAGTATGGTCTTTCTTTTGTAAGAAATGATAGCATAGAGAAATTGTCAAAGGTCGGTGCGGTAATATTTGACTGTGATGGAGTGCTCATAGATGCAACGGAATCTTATTTGATGGCTGTTAAGGAGACCGTCAATTACATATTCTATAGTTTGACAGGATTAAGAATTGGGAATAAGTTGTTGGACAAGTTGATCTACCTTCTTAAAAGAGGCGGAGGTTTCAACAACGATTGGGCTGCGTCTTATGTACTAGCTTTGTTATCTTTTTCAATTATGTCAAAAAAGGCAAAAGAAGCGTTAACAAGAATCGTAAATTCAGAGCCCTACAAAGCGACCGATGGCCCTTTCCGCGAACTGATCACAATCGAAAAGAGCCTGAAAGATAAGAAAGTAGATACGAATTCTGGAATCAAAGAAGATTCTTCAAAGAAATTCATAGAGTTAGTAAAGAAAGCAAGTTCGTCTGGTTTTCGATTTTTCGAAAAAGACATCTTTTCAAATTGTTCCATCTCAAAAGATGATCTTGACATTTTAGAAATTGGCAAGAATATTCTTTCTTACCCCGGCAACGTTGGAGAGAGTCTTCTGATAACTATCTTTGAAGGGAAATTCTTAGGACGCAAGCTCTTCAGGGAGATTTATGGAATTGATAGTGAATTCGGTGAAGGTAAGGGATTGATAGAGAATGAGAATGTTATGATCAAAAGAGAGATTCTTGACAAGATTTCATCAATAATCAGTGGATCAAAATTTGGTATAGCCTCAGGAAGACCTTTTGTGGCTGCAAAATACACTATGAAGAACTTATTAGACTATTTTAGGCCGGAAGCCAGGGTATTCCTTGAAGATATCGACGAGGCAGAGAAAAAAGCGAAACAGAAAGGAGAGATTCTCGATTTGAGTAAGCCAAATCCTTACTCTCTGTTAAATTGCGCAAAAGGCTTAAGACCTTTTGATTCCGCTCTGTATCTTGGCGATTCTATGGAGGATTTAATGATGGTAGAATTTGCCAATAAAATTGAAGCGAGTTATTTATTTGGAGGAGTCTATGCTCATTCTATCATGAAGGATGAGCAAAGAAAAGATTTCATTAAGAGAAAAGCAGATCTAGTCGTACCTTCGGTAGGAGAATTACCATTTGTGCTGAGATTTATAAAAGAGGGAAGAGGGTTTGCGTGAAGCTCAACTAGAAAGAAAGACCAGCGAGACAGAAGTCAAGGCAAAAGTAAACTTGGACGGAAAAGGAAAGAGTAGCATAGAAACTGGACTAAAATTCCTTGATCACATGATAAAAACGCTGTCCATACATAGCTTGATTGACATTAGCATTGCAGCTAAAGGAGATCTGAAGCATCATTTGATAGAGGATGTCGCTATAGGATTGGGAGAGGCTTTAAAAAACGCTCTGGGGAATCGCGAAGGAATTAATCGCTTCGGGTTTAGCATTGTACCTATGGACTGCTCCCTCGCAGTTTCTGCTGTAGACCTTGCAAAAAGACCCTACAGCGTGATAGATCTGAAGATGGAAGGCAAGACGGTAGAGGATATTAAAGCCGAGGACATCTATCATTTTCTGAAATCTCTATCCTCATCTCTGGAAGCAAACTTGCATTTGCAGGTTCAATATGGATCAAATGATCACCACAAAATAGAGGCAGGCTTCAAAGCTCTAGCCTTAGCTCTTAGACAGGCAACGTCTATGGACCCAAAAAGGAAAGGCACCCCAAGCGCTAAAGGTGCCATGTAAATGGATGTGACAATACTAGACTATGGTGTAGGGAACCTCTTCAGTCTAAAGAATTCATTGCAGAGAATAGGAGTTAATCCCGTATTGGCAACGGTAAATTGTTTACAAAATAATATTAATGGCTTGATTCTGCCAGGCGTGGGAAGCTTTGCAGAGGCAGTGGAAAACATAGGAATGTATAAGGAAAAGATACTGGATATAGTAAACTCAGGTGTACCAGTCTTGGGAATATGCTTAGGGATGCAGATTTTCTTCAAAGAGAGCGAAGAAGGAAGGGGAGAAGGCTTGGATTTGATCTCAGGTAGGGTAGTGAAATTACCAAAGGTAGTCAAAGTACCTCAAATTGGATGGAACAATCTAAGAATAGTCAGAAATAACAAGATAATAGAGGGCATGGATGATGGATCATATGTTTATTTTGTGCATTCATACTATCCTTCACCTCTGAGGAAAGATGTGATAGTCACTGAAACAGATTATGGAGTGAGCTTCCCATCTATGGTGGCCTGCAAGAATATTCATGGCACACAGTTTCATCCTGAAAAGTCTGGTGAGGCAGGTCGGATCATCTTAGGGAATTTTGTGAATCTGATGAAAAGGTAATTTGATTGGAAGTAATACCAGCCATCGATTTGAAGGATGGGCAAGTTGTAAGGCTAGTAAGAGGAGACCCAAGGCTGTCAAAATCCTATTCATCTTTAGGTAGTCCTTCAAGCATAGCTAAGACGTGGATGAATCATGGCGCAAAGATGATACACGTAGTAGATTTGGACGCAGCATTAGGTTTTGGGAATAATCTGCCAATCATAGAAGAAATGGTAAAAAACCTAGATGTGAATTTCCAAGTCGGTGGAGGCATAAGGAGCTTAGAAATAGCCAAAAAGCTGTTCAGCATAGGCGTAAAAAGAATCTTGGTCGGGACCATGGCTTTTGAGAATAGGGAAGCATTGACTAAGCTTTTGAAAGATTACGGTGAAGAGAGAATCCTGGTATCTCTAGATCACTATGGAAGAGAAGTGATGTTAAGGGGCTGGAGATTCTCTTCAAAGTTCGATATTCACGATGCTCTTATGAACTTCATTAATCTTGGGGTTAGTATCTTTTTGATAACATCTATAAAGAGAGACGGAACCTTGACTAATCCTGATTTCAAGATACTGGCAGAAGTGTGCCAAATGAAGAAAGCAAAGATAATTGCTGCTGGAGGCGTTAGCAAGCTTAGGCATATAACCACGCTGAAGAATATAGGTGTTTATGGTGTTGTGATAGGGAAAGCTCTATACGAGGACAAGTTGACCTTAAAAGAAGCCATCAATGCAGCTAAGGAGGAAATATGATGCCATTATGCAGAAGAATCATACCATGCTTAGATGTAGATCATGGAAGAGTCGTGAAAGGTATCAACTTCTTGAATTTGAGAGATGCTGGCGATCCCGTCGAGCTTGCTCAAAGATATTGTGAAGCAAGAGCCGATGAACTAGTATTTTTGGATATTACTGCATCCCCAGAGAAGAGAAACATACTGGAGAAGGTTGTGCGAGGTGTTGCGGCCAGTCTTAACATTCCTTTCACTGTAGGAGGAGGGATAAGAGGGGAAGAAGATGCAAGATCGATTCTATGCAGTGGAGCTGATAAAGTCTCAATAAATACCGCTGCAGTTGAAAAGCCAGAATTGGTATCAAAGCTTGCAAAGGTCTTTGGCAGTCAATGTATAGTAGTAGCCATAGATGCAAAGCGTCGATACGATAAAGATGGTTCGGTATTAGTAAGAACAGAAGACGGGGACTGCTGGTTCGAGGTCTATACCTATGGAGGCAGGAGACCTACCGGCATAGATGCAATTTTATGGGCTGAAAAAGTTGCTGAACTGGGGACCGGAGAGATTCTTCTCACGTCCGTGGATAGGGACGGAACAGAAAAGGGTTATGATTTGGAACTGACCAGAGCCACATCTGAAAGAGTGAGCATACCTGTCATAGCCAGTGGAGGTGCAGGCAAGCCAGAGCATTTCTATGATGTCTTTACCACAGGGAAGGCTGATGCAGCGTTGGCAGCTTCCGTATTTCACTATGATGAATTCCCAATACCTATCATCAAGAGACTTCTTAAAGAAAGAGGAATAAACATAAGACCATGAACAAAATCGAGACAAAACGATTGAAATTTGATAAGGCTACGGGCCTCATACCAGCAATAGCCCAAGACCATAAGACCAAGAAGGTTCTTATGCTGGCTTACATGAACGAAGAATCCTTGGTGAAGACCATTGAGACGGGTTATGCCCACTATTGGAGCAGATCAAGAAACAAGATATGGATGAAAGGAGAGAGTTCAGGTAATCTGCAAAGAATAGTAGGTATTCTGGCTGATTGTGATAACGATGCCATACTTTTACTCGTAGATCAGAAAGGTCCGTCATGCCATACGGGGAATCAGACCTGTTTTCATAATGAATTGAAGCAGTAATGATGAAATTTCGCTATATGCTTTTATGCTGGTGAATTTGAGTGTATAACTATGAGCATAGACGAGAAGTTATCCCTTAACACCTATAAGGTCTATAAAGAAAATCACATAGTAGTTCAAAAGGACAAATGCATGATATGCGTTGACAAGCCTTGCATTTCTTGTTGTCCCACAAAAACCTACAGTTGGGAGAGGGATGATTTGATAATCTCATACGAGGGTTGCGTTGAGTGCGGGACTTGTGAGATAGTTTGTCCTTACAGGAAGATCTGCCTCACCTACCCTCCTTCTGGCTATGGCATAGTTTATCGCTTCGGTTGAACAAACCGTGTTTGCTCAAAAGTGCAAACACTTGGACTTTTATGTACAATCATACCCATAATAGTCAGACTTTTATAAAACAATGCCGAGAGATGATGGAGCAAAAAGCGACCTTTGGAGTGGAAGAGAAGTGCCTTCAATCGGTCTAAACATCTTAGTCTGCATAAAACAGGTCCCTGCTGTACTAGACTTGAAGATAGACCCAATCACTCATACCCTTATACGTGAGAGTATGCCGAGTATGCTGAACCCTTACGACGAGATAGGGACTGAAGAAGGTATTAGACTTCGTGAAAGGTATGGTGGAGAAGTAACGGTCATAACTATGGGACCGATGCAGGCAAAAGAAGCCATATTGAGATGTTTAGCCATGGGGGCTGATAGAGGAATCCTAATTAGCGATAAAGCCCTCGCTGGCGCGGATACGATGGCCACGGCTTACACTTTGCACATGCAGATTAAGAAGATGAAATATGACATAATCATCTGCGGAAAGATAGCTACAGACTCTGAAACGGGCCACATAGGCCCTCATCTAGCAGAGCTATTGAACATACCACAAATTTGCTGTGTAGAGAAGGTCAACATAGACATAGAACAGAAGAAGGTCATTGCCCATAAAGAGACTGAGGAAGGAATTGAGATCGTGGAAGCGCCTTTACCAGTTCTATTGACTACAACTCGAGGTTTGAATGAACCACGCCTTCCAACCCTTAGAGGGATGGTCGCTTCAAAAGGGAAAAAGATCGAAGTAGTAGGTGCGCCAGAGCTAGGTGGAAGTCCGAGCAAGTACGGGATAAGGGGCTCCCCCACCTTTGTGGAAGAAGTATTTTTGCAGCCTTCTCGTAAAACAGAGAGCATATTCCGAGGCGATTCAAAAGAAACAGTAGAGAGCTTAGTTCAAGTCCTCATAGATAGAAGGTTGATTCGTTCAAGGAGTCAGTTATGATGCTAGAAAGTGAAAGAGCAAAAGAAGTCTCCAGTTATAAAGGAGTATGGGTATTTGCAGAGCACCTAGATGGCAGATTAAAGAACATAAGCCTTGAACTATTGAGTGTTGGAAAGAAGATAGCTGATAGGCTCAATGAAGAACTTGTTACGATTCTATTAGGATACAAGGTTGATGGTCTAGTAAAGGATTTGGAAGCCTATGGAGCTGAAAAGGTAATTCTAGTCGAACATGAGCTTCTAAAGCAGTTTACAGTGGATGCTTACACAAAGGTCTCGGCAGAGCTTGCTTTCAAATATAAGCCATCTGTACTGCTCATTGGAGGAACTTTGAATGGACGCGAACTTGCTCCTAGGCTTGCTACCCGCCTAAATACGGGCATAACATGCGATTGCATAGATTTTGATGTGAATAAGGATGGATATCTCGTTCACATAAAACCCTTTGGCAAACTTATGGCCAAGATACTATGCAGGACTAGACCTCAGATAGCAGCAGCCAAGCCGAATACATTCAAAAGACTAGAGCCAGACTGGAGTAGAAAAGCCACCATCATTCGTGAAATGATAGAAATAAGCCCCGAAGATATACGTACAAAGGTCCTTGAAGTCATAAAGGGAAACAAAAACCCTCATGGGAATATTGAAGAAGCGAACATAATAGTTGCCGGTGGAAAAGGCGTAGGCTCAAAGGAGAACTTCAAGTTGATTCATGAATTGGCAGATGTAATGGATGCGGAGGTAGCAGGCACTCGTTCAGCGGTAGATAGAGGATGGTTATCTTCCAGTCAGCAGGTAGGGCAGAGTGGTAAAACCGTTGCTCCAAAGCTTTACATCGCTGTTGGCATATCAGGGGCTATGTACCACACAGTAGGGATGAGGAACTCCGAAGTTATAGTAGCCATAAACAAAGACCACAAAGCACCCATATTTCAGATAGCCACGTACGGTGCCGTAGGAGACCTAAACAGAATTTTGCCCCTTTTGATAGACAGATTGAAGAAAGAGGTTGAAGAGGTTAAGTTAAGCACTACTCCTAAGGAGTGCTTTAGGAGAGATTAAACCAAGTCTTTTCCTCAGGGCAAGAGCTTCCTGGCCGTTATCAAATCGAGCAAAAGGTTCAGAAATCCGACCCTTTCCTTTATCGATCTCATGATCCTTTTTCTTTTTGCCCTCTTCAATTCTCCATCCATGCTCAGCAATTCTTTCATGGCATAGTTTATCAAATCAGGATATAGCTCAAAAAGTCGAGGATTGCTTACCAGCATTTTCTGTAAACCTCTTAATTGATACAACTCCTCCATTACATAACTCGATTTGAGGAGACGCCCATAGTATGACAAAGTCTTGGATGAATAATCCCGTACCTCCTTTGCTTTTATCGCCGTTTTTCCAGCATATATGCCTGATGCAATGGCCATGTTTACCCCTTCTTGAAAGACGCTACTGGTTAGGGAGGCAGCATCTCCAACTAGCATCAATCCATCAGTGCATAGCTTTGGAATACCATAGTAGCCTGTTTCAGGAATTAAATGAGCACTGTACTCCTTTGGCTCTGCCCCTTCTATCAAAGCTGCTATAAGTGGATGGTTTTTGAATTCATTCAACAGTTCATAAGGTCTTTTCTTCAGTCCGATGAGATGCTTTAGCAATATCACTACGCCCACGCTCAGGCTGTTCTGATTCGTGTAGATGAAGCCTCCACCCATCATTCCATTGGTAACTCCAAGCACTTGTATAGTTGCGCCTTCTCTTTTGTTGAGATTGAATCTAGATTCCATGATCTTGCTGTCAAGCTCAAGAATCTCTTTTACTCCCAGAGCAACATCTTCAGGACTTAACAGTTGGCGCAAGCCAGCTTTTGTAGCCAATTTTGAGTTTGCACCATCTGCAGCTATTACTATATCACAATAGAGCTCGTTCTCAGAACCTTCCCCGGACCTTACACCTATGATCTTTTTGTCATCCCAGATAAGATCGGTAACATTCACCGAGGTCAGAAGCAAGGCTCCTGCCTCTTCTGCTAAACTAGAGTACCATCGATCAAACTTAGCCCTGAGAGCAGTGAAGGCGTTATAAGGAGGGTTGGCAAAGCCCAAGTCCTTGAAGCTTAAGGTCAATCCTGAGTTCTTTGACAAAATCATGAGCCTGTGATCAATTATTCTTCTTTCAATAGGAGCTTTTTCTACAAAGTCGGAAACTACCAGCTCCAGGGGCCATCTGTATATTGCCCCACCATACATATTCTTCGCTCCAGGGTAGTCGCCCCTTTCCAACAAAGCCACGTCAAGCCCTGCCTTTGCCATTGTTATCGCAGCGGTTGTCCCAGCAGGACCCGCTCCAACTACAATAACGTCGAACTTTTCTTTCCCCAAATCAAAGAACCTAGAATTCCTACTTTGGCTTTGTTTTTTAATATTCCTTATCAAAGATCATCTAACCAAAACAAGGCTTAAACGTTTAATTATTCTTCATGGAGCGTAAATACTCAATTTGAAAGAAGTTAGAGAAGACTTTCCCCTGCTGAAGTCAGGGCTCATTTTCCTGGATAGTGCCGCTAGCTCTCTAACACCTGAGCAAGTCATAGCTAAGATGCTAGAGTACTATCGAGAGTATAGAGCCAATACTGGTAGAAGCCTCTACAGGATAGCTGATAGAGCCACAAACGAACTGGAAGAAGCAAGAAGAAGCGTAGCGAAGCTCATAGGTGCTAACAAGGACGAAATCGCTTTTGTCAGAAACACCAGTGAAGGATTGAACTTTGTCGCAAGAAGCCTGAAGTTCAAAAATGGACAGAACATAGTAACTACCGCTCTTGAACATCACAGTAATTACCTACCATGGTTAAAAGTAAGTCGTGAGAGGGGTCTAAGATTAAAGATCATTAATCCAACACAAGATTTCCTCCTTGATACTGAAGATTTTATGAAGCAGATAGATGACGATACTAGAGTTGTTGCTATTACTCATATCAGCAACGTACTGGGCTCGATTGTACAAGTAAGAGAGATAGTCAATATTGCCCATAAGTATGGTTCGCTGGTAGCTTTGGATGGTGCCCAGTCGGTGCCACATATCCCTTTGAATGTAAAGGAACTTGGTGTTGACTTTCTCTCATTCAGCGGTCATAAGATGTGTGGCCCTACGGGAATTGGAGGGCTTTATGTTAAATCCGATGTTCTTAACGAGCTAGAGGCTATTTTCATAGGAGGTGAAAGCGTTGATGAAGCGAATTATGATGAATATACTCTAGCCAAGTTCCCAGCAAGTTTTGAGACTGGCACTTTGCCCATTGCAGAAGGAATAGGGCTGGGCGAGGCTGCTCGCTACCTGATGAGAATTGGGTTGGAAAATATTGCTGCTAATGATAAAAAGCTGAAAGATTTACTATATGATTTGCTCAGTCAAACAAAAGGCGTAAGGATTTACGGTCCTAGCAAAGAAAAGAGAACCGGCATAATATCCTTCAACATAGGGAATCTTGATCCTAATGATGTAGCGCTTTTCTTGGATATTTCCTCAAATATAGCCGTTAGAAGTGGTTTCATGTGTGCACAACCACTTGTAAAGAATCTGTTAAAATCAAGACATGGTATCGTCCGTGCATCGACTTATCTTTACAATACAGAGGAAGAAGTGAAGATTTTTGCTGAAAAGATCGAAGATTTAGCCAAGTCTGCTTTCTAAAACTAGAGAATGGGTCTTTCCTGATAGGAAAACAAGGAAAAGGTCTTACTTGCAGGCTGTGGAGTTTTCAAGGGATCGAAGACGTAAAGAAATATTGTATGCCCGGGTGGATCGTCTCTGGTGATTTCTGTTGGCTTCCAGCCCCTTATCTCGTAGTCATGGGATACAACACGAGCATTGCTCTTGAGCTCCTTCTCAAGCTTTGGTTTCAACTTCTCATTTGCCGAAGTCGTAAGATACAGAGTGACTATGTCGGCATTGGATATATCTACACTAAAGAAATCGTCGTTGATCACTTTAATTCTGCTTTCTAGGTTCAACCTTTTTATCTCACTCCTAGCCCTTTTGACCAAATCCTCACGGATTTCTATGCCTACGCAAAGTACACCAAAATCCTTTGCTGCCATGATGACTATTCTCCCATCTCCTGAGCCCATATCGTAAAGAACTTCATCCCGCTTTGGTTTGACTAGCTCCAACATTCTCTTTACTACATCTTGTGGAGATTCGACAAACGGGGCAACATTCATGAATGAAAAGTTTAGAAAGCCATTTATAAAAACGTTAATCTCGAAGGAAAAGGATTTCAAAGTTATGTGGATGGTAGCTTAAAAGGCCACCAGAGAGCTCCCGCGCTTTAATCTCCTCTCGATCACGCGAAAGGTCAAAAGACCGAAGAAGAACATACTTATGGATATCATGCTAGTGAAGAAAAGCTCTAGCATGGGCTCAAATAGGGTAGGAGTACCTATGGCAGAGTGTCTTATTACATCAATAGGGTAAGTGAGAGGAAATAGAGATACTATCGTTTTCAGAGGCTCCTGTAGGGTGGCAGCCGGCACAAATGCACTTGCCAATATCATCACAAGAAAATAGGTCAAACTTCCTATACCCTCTGGAGTTCTTAAAAGCAAGATTAGGGAAGCAAAGATTATGCCGAATCCAAGCATCATAATCACCATCAGAGAGTAGGATGCTATCAATAGAATTGCATTTTGTATGATTATGGGTATACCCATTAATACTCTTATCAAAGTCAGTAAAATCGCTATTAGTACAGCCCCTGTCACGAAGCTTTGAAGGCCGTTACCGACTATGAAAGCGAGTCTTGAAGCAGGCGTCACAAATACCTGCTCAAGAGTGCCCGTTCTATTCTCCCCTTGTAAAGAGAATCCTAGGTCCCAGATGGAGTACCCAAAATTAACCATGAACACAAACCCCCAAGCCAAAGAATTTGCTACCAAAGGACTTTGAGCGCTTGAAAAGCTTGGTAAAAATATTAGCACCCCGATTGAGAACATGATGAAATAAAGGCTCGAATCTATGAGCTCCGAGACCAGCCATTCAGGATATCTGATCCTTATCTTCCAGTTTTTCCAAGCCGCTGTCATCAAATCCGAAGCTATTCCTTTGAGTATCTTAATATTTGGCAAAGTCTCCCTTCCTTCGAGCTTGCTTATCGGTCATATTGAATACAAATACGCCCAATAGAGGGTAAACGATCAACATGAACATCAGGATCAATACTCGCCACGATTCGTTTAGAAAGAACTGAGGCAAGAGAGAAAAGGTTCTAACAAGGATTGTTGCGTGAGTCAATGGGATTAGGTTCGAGACGAATTGTAACCAAATAGGCAAGATGGTTATAGGATAAAGAGAGCCAGACAATATAGCCAAGGTTGTATTGAGCATACCTACCATCGAATAACTCCTCTTGCTTTTGAAGGATAGAGCGCCAAATAGTAGTCCCATACCATAAAGTGGAAGAAGTCCCACTATGAATAGTAGTGAGATCTGAAAGAAAGAGATCAGAGTAAAAGCTCCTCCTATCAAAAGGCCCGAAGCAACTCCTATGATGAGTACTGGTGAAGTGAACAATATGTCAGCAATCGTGAATCCTACAGCTAGGGAGATGAAAGACACAGGAGCCATGGCGTTCTGCTCCAAAGTTCCTCTCCATCTTTCGTTGCTAAGCAAGAGACCTATGTCCCACATGATTACAGCAGCCATCATCCAAAGGAGGCTTCCTAAGACGAGGTATACGAATACGTTCTGTGTTCCTGTGAAAGCCGAAAAGTTAACATAAGATTTAGAACCTCCGGCGTACCCTCCTATAGTCTGCATCAGAATAGACAATACATAAGGAGCTGCGAACATGGTCAGAATCCATGTTGAATATCTTAAGGATATCTTCAGCTCTTTGGAGGCTGTAGCAATGACCCCATCAAAGAAATACGTTAACGATCTAACCAATAAGACCCCTTCCCGTGAACTCAAGGAATACGTCCTCCAAGCTAGGCTCACTCACAATCACGTTTACCACTTTTCCACTATATCTTGCAATCACATCAAGTAATTCAGAGAGGGCCCCTTCATCATCTTCAACAATTGCTTGCAACATAACAGACTGTCCATCATCGACTTCTTCCACAGTCCATTTTACGTCATTTGAAAGGTTTGCGTGATAGATCTCCTTCAGAGGGAGGTTGCGAGCTGTCACCTTTATGCTTCTTTTTTCCAAAAGCTTGGCCTTCAGTTCACTTGGCGATCCTGTTACAACGATCTTTCCTTGATTAATTATGGAAACAATATGACATAACTCGTCTGCCTCGAACATATTCTGGGTTGCTAAGAGAATAGTCTTGCCTTTTTCTTTGTTAAGCCATCTTATAGTACTGCGTATGCGCCTCGAGAATTGGGGATCTAAGCTCATGGTAGGTTCATCGAAGAAAATTATGGGTGAATCGTTGACCAAGGCTTTTGCGAAGCTCAACCTTACCCTTTGCCCTGATGAATAGTTTTCAACAAGCTCGTCGGCTTTCTCTTCCAGACCAATTAGAGCTAAAAGATCGTCTATTCTTTGCCTTGCCAAATCTTTTGGCACGTGATAAAGTTTTGAGAAGTAAAGCAAGTTCTCTCTACCTGTTAGCTTCCAGTAAAGACTTCTCTCGCCCGTCAGCATGACACCAATACTTTCTCTAACCCTAATGGGCTCTTTTAGAGTATCATAACTGTTTACCTTCGCAGTTCCGCTATCTTGGATCAAGAGAGTGCTCAAAATCTTGATCAAGGTAGTCTTGCCAGCTCCGTTTGGACCCAGTAGCCCTACTATCTCTCCTTCTTTGATTCTTAAGCTAAGTCCATCCAAGGCTTTTATTTCTGCCTTCTTTCCTGTAAAGGGCAACCTACCCCCTCTCTTCTTGGTCAAGAAGGTCTTTGTGAGATCGATAGCAATGATAGCATCCATCATGATGTTCTTATTTGTCTAGAAATATAATGCTTATTTAAGAATCAGGATAATCAGTATACGAATCCTATAAGTCTTCCACCTAGACCGGTGTTCATGGCTTCATTATGGGACATAACGCCATTTGGAGTAGATACTATCATTATTCCGCTACCTATAGCTGGTAGAAATCTACGCTCCCAGTCGCCATAACGATCTTTCTTGACAGAGAACCTGGGCGATATGACACCACATTTGTTGATCCTTCCTAGAAGCTGAATCCTTAGCTTACCTGATAGACCGTCATCTATGTACTCAAACTCCCCTACGTATTTGTATTTTTGCATAGTCCTCAGGACTTCGTTGGCAAGCTTTGAGGCAGGTATGACAAGGCATTCCTTTTTCTTCCTGATTTCGTTATTGTGAATTGTCGAAAATAGGTTAGCTAGAACATTCTTCGCGGGCATGATCATCACTCAAACTTTCTGAAGCCAAACTTTTCAGCAACTTCTCTAAAGCACTGTCTGCAAAGCATTATATTATACTTTTGTATAACGGGCCCATACTGGCCACACCTTTTGCAGGATCTAGAACCCTTTCCAGACTTTCTTGACTTTCCGTGTCTAATTTTGACCATTAGGAGACCTCAACCCCCACGGTCTCTCTGAAGAATTTGATGGTTTCGTCTCTAGTAACCAAATGGCTCTTGCCCTTTTTCGATCTTGCTCTTCTGCGCCTTGAGACTCTGTAACCGGGCCTCTCTAGCAAAATGGATACGTTCAGGCCAAATATTCCTACATCCGGGTCGTACTTCATGCCCGGTATTTCTATATGCTCCTTTATCCCAAAAGAACAATTTCCTCTCTCATCAAAGGATGAGACAGGGAGTTTCATCCCTTTTGCAGCCAAGAGACGTTTGAGGGTTTTCAAAGCGTTATCGCCACGAAGGGTAACCATAGCGGCTATGGATTCCCCCTTATGAATGCCAAAGTCACGCACTGTTTTTTTTGCCTTTCTAGAGCTAGGTTTTTGATTCGACAAATCCTTTAGAATCTTTTTTGCCTTCTCTAGAACATCGCCCGATTTGCCAACCCCTATGTTAAGCACTGCTTTACCTATCTTGATTTCGCGCATTATGTTTTCAGCTGCATCCATTGACTGAGTGCTGGACAATTCTAAACTCCCCCACTAATGGTGATCAAAGGATTTTTCTCACCGACTACAAAGACTACATCAGATGGTAGCTCTGTTGATACGCCTCCGATCGAAAGGGCGACCATTCTAGGACGAGAGAAGGTACCGAGTTTCAATTGTTCGATTTTGCCAAATTGGCCAACTTTCGCCCCTCTGGTTATGATGGCCAATTTATCTTTCTCTAACCTTACGGATTTCACGACTTTTTGGGATGGTATTTCCATCAAGCAAGTATCTCCTAGATTTAGCCTGATTCCATTCTCAGCAAGGACGGACCTGCCATCGTGAAATCCATATTGAATACGCCCATCCCTGACAGTCTCCTTCACCTTGACCTTGCACAGTTTCAGAGATTTTTCGGACTTATTGATAACTACAGGATGAAGAGGTTTACCAGGAATTGGAACTAACCTGAAGATCTTATCAATAGAAGGTATTTCAACGACATCCATCAAGCCTACAGGAAAATCAGGCTCCCTTCTAGAAATTCCATCGACTAATATCTTCCCTTCCATAATGGCATTCTTCGCCTCTCTGTAATTTTTGACTAATCCCAATACATCTCGAATGAGGACAGCGATAGGGTAACTCTCTTCTTTAGGATGTGGTCCCGGAGGTACCGTTATAGTAAAGCACAGTCTCTTTCTTGGAATCTTCCAGAAGGCCGGAGCCTTCGATCTCTTGGTACTCTTATCTCCACCCTTCTTTGTCATCCTCAAGCCTCCTTTTGACGCGCTTCTAACTTATTCTTTCTCAATTTATCATCCAAGTTCAAGCTCATGATTACAACTTTGGATGGATGAATCTTTATCGGTACAGTGCCGCCTGCTACTTTTCCACGAGTAACGCCTTCTATAGTTATCCTTCCAGTCATCATATCCAATCCAGCCACTTTGCCTTCTATTCCTTTGTACTCGCCTCTCATTATCTTCACGGTATCGCCCTTTCTAGCTCTTAACGATCTTGTTCTATGTTTTGAATGTAACTCATCGGAAAGATGTGAAGAGAACTGTTTGGATCTGAAATGGGCAGGAGCTTCAAAGAGTCTTTTTCTTACCTTGGATGGTTTCGATGACACAAGGATCGCCTATCAAACTATTATGCTCGCTAAATTTGCTATTCTCGGCCAACGCTCTGCTGCTTCTGCCGCTACAGGCCCTTTTATATCTGTACCCTTCAACTCTCCTTCAGGAGTAACTATCACAGCAGCGTTGTCTTCGAACATAACTCTTAACCCGCTTATCCTTCTTATGGGGTACTTTTGTCTAATCACCACTGCTCCAAAAGTCTGCTTCTTCAATTCAGGGGGGCCCTTTTTCACCACGGTTATGATGTAATCTCCAATACAGGCAGAAGGAATTCGCCTCAACCTGCCCTTGTACCCTGTAACCTGTACCACCCTCAGAGTCTTTGCTCCTGTATTGTCTGCACAAGTCAATACAGAATATACTGGTAAGGCTCTAGTGATGTAGAGCTTGAACTCTTCTACGCCCTTTGCCGAAACGGCACGAGATTTCTTCGACATACTCATCCACCTAGCTTTTCGATGACCACAAAGGATACCGTCTTTGCTAAAGGTCTACACTCCGCTATCTTCACGGGATCTCCTTCACTCACCCCAAGGCATGGTGGCATGTGGGCATGGATCCTACTACTACGTTTCTCGTACCTCATATATTTCTTCACAAAGTGCAGATACTCTCTCTCAACTATTGCCATGTTTTTGGCCTTTAAGCCAACAGCCTTTCCTTCTAAGACCCTACCCCTTATACTTAATGAACCGTGAAAGGGGCAAAAAATATCATTACAAGATTTTGTAGGCGGTTTGACATCTATACCTAGGTTCCTCATATTTTCACTTGAACCTTCCCAGTCTATCCTCGGGCCTTCCCACGAGCAAAGAACCATGAACCTTCACTTTACTGCTATCTGGCAACTTGAAGACGAATGTAGTTTGGACCTTTGGCACTATCTTTATCTTATCTTTAACATAAAGCTTCAGAGTATTTCTGGTCTCATCAACAACTTTACCTGAAACATTCTTTATAGTAAGGTCGCTACTCTTGAAGATACGGGCCTCCAGCCCTATCAATTCATGGAACTTGATCGTGGCAGGCGTAATCCTCATCTCTAACCCCTATATATATGAATGGTATTTAAACCCTCAAAATCCGACTATAAAAGTCTATAGTTTTCCCAACCTATGAGAGCGGGAACCATGCCCCCATCACTCTATTCTTTAAGCGTTTTGAGTTATGGGTACTAGATCTGCGTAGTTAGGCTCGGGCAACTACGGACCCGGCGGCTTCAGCCCCTCACGAACCAACGCTCCCTCCATCTCTGAGTAACCGCAAACTCCAGCGTAGATATCCTCATTTGCAGTTCTCACGTAAACAGAGTGAATATCAGCTGTAGGGCGTAGTTCGCCACGACGCACAGTGGCGAGGATTTCCGCTGTGATTGAATGGGTGCCAGTATCCATTTGCGCTACGCGTCCAAACAATCTCCATTTCACAGAACCTGCATGTCGAGACCTGGTTCATTTCTAGGACGCCTCTTCACTCCATTCCTCCCATTCCACCACCCATTCCGCCCATGCCTCCTCCACCTGGAGGCATTGGTGGTGTCTTCATCTTGCTCCCAGCAATCACATCATCAACCCTGAGAACCATGCAAGCACATTCGGTTGCTGACGTGATTATCTGCTCTTTAACGCATGCCGGTTCGATTATGTCCTTGTTGTACAGGTCTTGTACTCCACTTCCCAGTACATCGACACCATACCATATTTTACCCGCTCCATGCTTCTCTCTCAATTCCACCTGTATGTCTATTGGATTGAAGCCCGCGTTTTCAGCCAACGTAAGCGGGATTGATTCCAGAGCTTCGGCATACTTCTGTGCTGCAAGTTGTTCTCTCCCCGGCAAAGTAGTTGACCACTTCATCAGGTGATGAGACAATTCTTCTTCCACAGCGCCTCCTCCGCCGACGATGGCGGGCTTCTCGAGAACATCCTTGATAACCATGATAGCATCGTGCACTGATCGTTCCGCTTCGTCGACGACTCTCTGGCTTCCACCTCTGATGAGTATTGTCACCGCTTTGGGGTTCTCGCAGCCCTCGACGAACACCCATTTGTCCTCCTCAACTTTCCTCTCTTCGACTAGATCAGCTTGCCCAAGGTCATCCTTCGACAGGCCGTCAAGACCTGTCACAACCCTTGCGCCTGTGGCCTTGGCCAGTTTGGTGATGTCTGATTCCTTCACTCTTCTTACAGTCAAAATGCCTGCCTTTGCCAAGTAGTGTTGGGCGACATCGTCGATGCCCTTCTGGCAGACGAGGACGTTCGCTCCTGATTTAGATATCTTCTCCACCATGTCCTCAAGCATCCTTGTCTCTTCGTCGAGGAACAATTTGATCTGCTCTGGGTTGTTGATGTTGATCTTTGCATCGAACTCCGTCTTCTCGATTTCAAGAGGTGAGTTCACGAGAGCTATCTTTGCCTTATGTACCAGTTTTGGCATGCCTGTATGCGCCACTTCTTTGTCCAGGATCACGCCTCTTACAAGCGTAGTGTCTTTCAGCGAGGCTCCAGCTTTCTTCTCAACCTTGACGTTTTCAACATCGACCTTGTATTTGCCTTCTTCTGCCTTTTCAGCAACTTGGAGGAGAGCGTCGACGAGGAGACCGGCCAAAACTGCGCTTTCATTTGAGATAAGCTTTGAACCCATGCTCGTCCTTGCGACCTTGGTCAGGGTTGCCGTGTCAGTCGGCTGAACCTTGATCGATATTTTATCCAGTATCTTCCGCGCTTCAGCTGCAGACTTCCTGTAACCGTCAACGATGACTATTGGATGCACACCCTTATCGATGAGCTCTTCGGCGTTCCCAAGGAGTGCTCCAGCCACAACCACGGCTGAAGTTGTCCCATCGCCCACCTCGTTGTCGGTTGTCTTGGCAATCTCCACCAACATCTTTGCTGCTGGATGCTGAACGTCGATATCCTTCAGTATGGTAGCTCCATCGTTGGTTATTGTGACATCTCCCATGCTATCTACGAGCATCTTGTCCATGCCTCTGGGACCTAAAGTTGACTTTACTACTTCAGCAATCAGCTTGGCTGCCATAATGTTGTTGCGCTGAGCCTGTCTTCCACGACTTTGGGAGGTTCCTTCCTTCAAAATAAGGACTTGCTGTCCACCCGCTGTCCTTCCATATGATAATTCTGCCATTGTTATATTACCTAACCGTAATACCTATTACCTAATATATAGGCATATCTACTTGAACCAGGAGTTATCACGGTGGGAGCTAGTTTTGGCAATGGCGTTTCAAGATAGGATCACTGTTCCGAGCGTCGTGACCTCCATTATCATGAGGAACCAGCCGATCTACGAATGCGTCAGACAGAAGCTCATCAACTACCACGCGCTTGCAGCAAGAATCAAGCCCAAGGTCGAAGAGCTAACAGGCAGAAAAACAAGTATTAATACCATCGTAGTTGCAATCAAGAGGTTTTCGGATACGATCATCAATGTCAAAGAGGAGGAACCACTGGACGTTCTAAGAGAGGCTCGAATAACCCTAGCTAGCCGTATCACAGATGTAACCATCAAAGCCAAGAAATCTGAACTTCCCAACATCTTGAGACAAATCACTGAGATTGTGTCCGGCCTGAATGAACCGCCCCACATTTTCCAGCTCTCAGATTCAATCAAACTGGTTGCTGATTCAGGCGATTATGAGGATTTTATCCGAGCGAGGCTTAGTAAGTGGCGCATCGCCAAAGAGGAAATGGATTCATCGAAATTGAGCCTTCATCTTCCCCCAGAGGTCGAAAGGGCCCCAGGCTTCGCTTCACTGATCACCCAATTGCTCTACCGTTCAGGAATAAACATACTCACTAGCTACATTGGTGAGGAAACCATCATGATTCTAGATCGTAATGACGGCCCCAGAGCTTTTGAAATACTGGAACGGGAAATCGTCAGAAGTAGGAAAGGCCCGGCTGAACAGCACCCTTGCCCTGACGAAGAAAAAATACCTAAAAAAGGCTCAAGTTCGCGAAGTGTTGTTTAGCCTCGATGTAAGAGGGCGAGCGATAGCACCACCTATAACCTTCGCACGGCTCAGGTTCTAGAGCATTCATGCCATGACTTACGGAGACATTTTAGACCTTGACATCTAGAAATTTGAGATGGAAAGAACTCCTTGTCTGATCCATATCCCAGGCGAAGAAAACAAAACTCCGTATAGATATTTCACTGATCCTTGAATGTCAGAATCGGGGCATTAATGGTATTTTGAAATGCTTTCCTTTGAATTGAAATGAAAAGATTTATCCCTTTGCAAGAGGATACTCCCTTAGATGGTAAATTGAAGGTTACTCTTTCTGTTATTAAAGCGGACGTAGGAAGCCTAGTAGGTCATCATGTAGTTCACCCCGAGCAGATAAGAATGGCATCAGAGGAACTAAAGAAAGCAAAAGATTCAGGTCTGATTCTAGATTATCATGTTACAAATGTTGGAGACGATCTCCAATTGATAATGACCCATAGCAAAGGCGCAGATAGTGAAGAAGTCCACAAGCTGGCATGGGATACTTTTACTGGTGTAACGGAGAAAGTGTCAAAAGGATTGAAGTTATACGCTGCAGGTCAGGATTTGCTTGCAACCGCTTTCTCTGGTAACGTAAAAGGAATGGGGCCAGGTGTTGCTGAGGCTGAGTTAGAGGAGCGCATTAGCGAACCTGTAGTTGTATTCATGGCCGATAAGACAGAGCCTGGAGCTTGGAACCTTCCTCTCTATAAGATATTCGCTGACCCTTTCAACACCCCAGGTCTAATAATAGATGAAAAATTACATCCAGGCTTCACCTTCAGAGTGATGGACGTTTATGAAAACAAATTGGTCGATCTTCAAGCCCCTGAAGAGATCTATGATATTCTAGCTTTGATAGGAACCCCGGGAAGATATATAATACATTCAGTCTTTAGGCGCATAGACAACCTTCTGGCAGCAGTAGCCAGCACTTCAAGATTATCTCTGATAGCAGGAAGATATGTTGGAAAGGACGATCCTGTCATGTTCATAAGGGCTCAGCATGGTTTGCCTGCGGTAGGAGAGATTCTAGAGCCTTTTGCTTTCCCGCACCTTGTGGCAGGATGGATGAGGGGATCACACCATGGACCTTTGATGCCTGTCTCGATAAGGAATGCAAAGTGTACAAGATTCGATGGTCCACCTAGAGTTTCAGCCCTTGGATTTCAGCTGAACGAAGGTAAGCTTGTAGGCCCTGCAGACATGTTCGACGATCCAGCCTTCGATAGAGCCAGAGAGACGACAAATAGGGTAGCGGACTACTTGAGGCTACATGGCCCCTTCATGCCAGCAAGGCTAGGCCCAGAAGAGATGGAGTATACAACTCTCGCAGCTGTTTTGAAGAAGCTGGAAGCAAGGTTCAGACCAGCATAAAGCACCAGATTCAATTTGACGCGGATGAAGAAGATCAGATAAAGAGCAAAAGACCTGCAAAGGCTGTCAAAACCCAGACTGGCATCATTTTGAATTCTATGGGATAAGGAGAAAAGATGAACACAAACGCGAAAGAGCGAATCATGATAATAAACTTCAAGAATTATCTTGAAGCCTCAGGTGTAGGAGCTGTAAAGTTGGCAAAGGTAGCAGAGAAGGTGGCAAAAGAGCTTGATGTTAAGATCGTAGCAGCTCCAACAATTCCTGATTTGTCTAGCGTGGCTAGATCTGTCAGCATACCGGTCTTTTCCCAGCATGTAGATTTGGCTAAGCCTGGCAGTACCACGGGCTCTATTGTCCCAGAGATAGTCAAAGCATGTGGTGGTATTGGCACCCTATTGAACCATAGCGAAAAGAGGATGCCCATAAAGACTATAAAAGAGCTAGTACCAAAGCTGAGGGATTTAGGGCTCTATTCGGTAGTATGCGCCAAGACTCCAAGAGAGGTAAGAGAAAGAACGATGCTTTTTCCTGATTACGTAGCAGTGGAGCCTCCTGAGCTTATAGGTACAGGCAGAGCTGTATCTAAGGTTAAACCAGAAGTCATCTCAGGGTCTGTAGAAACAATGAGGGAAGTGAGCGATTCTGTTAGACTAATCTGTGGAGCTGGGATTACGTCTGGAGAGGATGTTACTGTTGCTCTCGAGCTCGGCTCTGTCGGGATTCTAGTTGCAAGTAGCATAATAAAATCTGATTCATGGGAGCTCAAGATAAGGGAGTTAGCAGAACCTTTAGCAATAAGATAGACAAATCCATAAGCAAGATTTCATTTTCCTAAGAGAAAGATATTTAAACATATACTAGAGGCTTCAAATCATGTGCACTGAGAAGACAAACCCTTTCGATGTCGCGCTAGAGCAATTGAGCATGGCTGCTGATATCTTAAGACTTGATCCACAGATCCACGATATATTGAAGCAACCCAAAAAGACGCTCATAGTTTCAATTCCCATAAAGATGGATGATGGCAGCACCAAAGTCTTCACAGGTTATAGAGTTCAGTACAATAATGCGAGGGGGCCATATAAAGGCGGGATCAGGTACCATCCCGATGTAACTCTAGATGAAGTAAAGGCACTAGCTGCTTGGATGACGTGGAAGTGTGCTGTAGTTGATATACCATATGGTGGTGCTAAAGGAGGAATTCCGTGCAATCCAAAACAGATGTCAAAGGGAGAGTTAGAGCGTTTAACAAGGGGGTATACCGCCATGATTCACGAACTAATAGGCCCTTACCAAGATATTCCAGCCCCCGATGTGTATACAGATGCTCAGACTATGGCTTGGGTCATGGATACCTATAGCCAATTGATGGGTTATAAGGTGCCAGGAGTGGTTACCGGCAAGCCCTTGAACATAGGAGGATCGGTAGGCAGGGAAAAAGCAACAGCTAATGGTGCGATGGTATGCTCCAGAGAGGCTACAAAAGTTCTGGACATGAATATAAAGGGTGCGACTGTCGCAGTTCAAGGCTACGGCAACGCTGGCTTTAATTCTGCTTTGTTGCTGAATAGGACAGGTGCCAAAATTATAGCAGCCAGCGACTCAAAGGGTGGTATATTAAATAAGAAGGGTGTAGACCCTGATGTCTTACTCAAGCATAAGGATAAGACGGGCTCTGTAGTTGGCTTTGAAGGTTGTGAAGAGATAACCAATGAAGAGCTGCTTGAATTGGAATGTGACATATTGGTGCCAGCAGCCCTTGAGAATCAGATTACCAGGGATAATGCAAACAAGATAAAAGCAAAGATAATAACAGAGGCTGCCAATGGTCCAACAACTCCAGAGGCTGACGAGATTCTGGATAAGAATGGTATATTTGTAATACCCGATATACTTGCCAATGCAGGCGGGGTGTTGGTCAGCTACTTTGAGTGGGTCCAAAATCTAACCCGAGAATACTGGACAGAAGAGCAAGTTGAAGACAAATTTGAGAAGAAAATGGTTAAAGCATTTTATGGCGTTTATGAAAAATCAAAGGAGTACGAGGTATCAATGAGAAAGTCAGCTCTTGCCATAGGTGTTGGAAGAGTAGCTGACACCATAAAGACTCTAGGTCTTTGGCCGTAGCCTTAAACGAACTTCCAAATCCTTGTACAACCCTAGTCAATACCTGTTGCTATAAAAACACGGGTAGAGTTCATGGTCATTGAGTGTTGAGTCCTATTTGCCCTAAAATAAAGAATCACATCTTTGTTTCCATGATAAAGAAATGCTTAAGTATTGATTTGTGATCAGAGCACCTCAAGGTATCCAAGATCATTTTGGATAGTTCTTAAATAGCATGAATCTAGACCTTTGGAGTAGAGAAAGAGAATGTCGGTAAAACCCAAGATTTTTGGAAACCTTTTATTTGAAGTAATAAAGGCGGGTAAATGCACATTCTGTGGTGGTTGCATAGCATCATGCCCATTTTCTGTCATAGGATTCGAAAGCGATTTGCCAAAACTTGTTGGTCCATGCTATGCCTGTGAACTTTGCTGGTATACATGCCCAAGAACGGTATATGATTATGAAGAAATAGACAAAGCCATGTTTGGTAAGGCTCGAAGCAAAGATGAACCTATTGGGTTTTTCAAAGCCATCTATTCGGCTAGATCGAAGCTCGATGAAGTTTTGAGATTTGCTCAGGACGGTGGGATAGCCACAACACTGCTTATGTATGGATTGGACAAGGGAATAATAGACAGCGCCGTTGTATCCGAGATAAGAAGAGATATATGGAGACCCTGGCCAAGTGTTGCAACAGACGCCAAAGAAGTGATAAAGGCGGCGGGTACGAAATATACGCCAAGCCCGGTGCTTGTTGGACTGAGGTATGCAGTAGAGGATTATGTAAAGAACAAAGTTGGCGTAGTCGGGACTCCTTGCGAGGTTCAAACGGCTAGGAAGATGCAATACACCCACAAAGCTTGCTACAAGCTGGGTAGCAGAATAGAGCTTGTCGTAGGGCTCTTCTGCATGGAGAGCTTCACGTACAAGAATTTGATGGATTTTGTAGCATCTAAAGGTGTGGAGCCGAAGGATGTTAGAAAGTTCGACATAAGCAAAGGGAAGTTCATAGCCTACACAGAGGATAAGGAAGTAATGAATGTGCCCCTTGATGAGATCAAAGCTTGTGCAAGAGGCCCTTGCCATATCTGCTCAGATTTTACAAGTGAGCATTCAGACATATCTGTTGGAGCTGTCGGTTCCGCCAAAGGCTGGTCAACGGTGATAGTCAGGACCAAAGTCGGGGAGGAAATCTTCAAAGGAGCTTGCGAAGCTGGTTATGTGGAGTTCAAGCCTATAGATGAGGTTAAGCCAGGATTGAAGTCCGTTCTGAAGCTTTCCGACGTTAAGAAGGAGCAGGGAAAAGAAGGAAAAGAGCAAAGCTAAGAATCCTATGAGCTAGAACTGCTTTAGCGGGCCTAGGAAAGGGCGACCTTGACGGTTCCAACCCGATTATGCAACTGTTGGTGCGGACCTTCTGCGGCGAGGGACGGATCATTTCCCCTCTAGTTCGATTCATCATTGATCATTTCGACTATCAGCCTTGAGCAAGTTGGCATCCATTTGTCGAGGGGTAGGGAATAAAAAGGGTGGTTGAGCTACCTCTTTGTGAACCTGTAGCCCAGCACTGTAGCTGAAGCCACCGCTATGACCGCCAATACCATGAGAGGATTTAGAACAGGCGTCATCGATTGAGTCAGTTCTCCGCCCACTGAGGCGCAGGCCTCTAGGTCAAAGTCATCAACATAAATTTTTAAGTTGGATACACCCCATACCTCTAATTCTGCCACTAGCTTGGTAGTGTCCAGGTCGATGTGGACAAAGGTCCATTCATAAGTGTTGAAAAGTTCCACAAAATACCATGTTCCGTCTGAATAAAAAATGCGAACTTCCGCCTCGCCCCACGCTCCATCTGTGTACCAGAATGTGTACCAGAATTCTAGGTATTCTGCACATCGTGGAGGGGAAATTTCTTGATAGAACCATGTCTCTCCGTCCCCACATATTATAAGCGCAGCATAGGTGCCCGTGTGACAATAAGTAGATATATCGGCAGACCATCCCCATGTACCGTCAGCTTCCCATGGATCCAACTCACCTGTTTCGAACCGTAGGTTTTGGAGAAGGTTGTAGAAAGCTGAAGCTGGCATTGCCATGGAAGCTATGACTGAAGCAAGAATTAGCGAAAGGATGATGTAGGATTTCCTTGGCATGATAAAAAAACAAGACGATATAAGTTTTTGGGATTCTGGTCTTGTTATTCGTTCTATACTTGGTCATTCGCTAGTCCTGTTGAATAAAATCTACATGCTGGTCGGGAACAGATTCTAAGAGAAAGTAAGAAATCAAAACAGTATGCTTGTCTAATCTTAATTGCCTTTCAGATTAAGGGATTTATTGTTCAATCCCTTGTAGCTCCACGTTCCCAGATCTATTAGCTTTGTAAGTCAGTAGCATGACGGTCTTGCCCCCCATCAATATGGCATCTGATTCTTTATGATTGGCTTTGGTAATGTTTATCCAAAATAGGTTTCATAGTCTCATAGTACTTTACCATCGTCTCGATAGCCCATTTTTTGAGTTCATCACTAATATCTCCGCCGTGTCTTGATGTGTATATCCTTGTCCAACGTTTCCCGAAATTGGAATCGAATATCATGTCATCACCGAGTTCATCTTTTAATCGGCTTTCCTGATCCTTGAAGAGATTCAACAACTCGATATTCTCATCCTTGTTGGTTCTTTCAAAATGCAGTCCAACCTCAAAACTGCTTCTTGGTTTTCCGTGAAAGGCCCATTCTAGGTGAATACCGCTGTATCCAATGGGCAAGCCTAGGTATGATTGTGGTAGCGCTTTCCGACTGGTCATGGTGGGAATTTTGCTTTTTAGACTATCAAGTAGTTCAGAATAGAATTTCTGATACTCGATTTGCGTTGGACTAAGCTCTCCTATTCTGATTCGTCCCACTTCTTCCGCCCCTATGATTTCGGGAACGAAGTATTCACGGTGTTCATCCGCAAAGTAGTCAAATTCTACACAGTAAATCTTCATTCCATAAACTTCTCTCAGAAAATCAGAGACTCTTCTAATGTCTTCATCGATTCTGTATGAGACGACAAGTAGTTGCATCTCCTTACCCTGGATGCTTCGCTCGATTTGAGTGTGTATGTCTTCTTCATCTACATCTGCTTCAGGAAAATTCTCAATAATCTTTCCTGCTATATCTTGAAAACCTCCCAGGAGTTCTGGCATTTGTTTGATTATTCTCTCAAGCTCATCCACACTCATTAGATTCAATAAT